>DCGL01000050.1:0-10383 GCA_002314565.1 Clostridiales bacterium UBA1779 | reverse complement strand
GTATGCCCTTGAGCAGAACGACGATAACCGTGCCGGCAGGGCTGAAATTCAAAAAGAAGGCAGCATCTCCGGACAGAAGCACGCTCAGACCGAAAACAAGACCCAGCCATGCCCCGTACAGCGGACCGCAGATAGCCGCCCCGACAACTATCGGGACGAGAGTCAGCGTGATTGAAAACACGCCGAAACGAATGAAGCTTCCGGCAAGCTGCAGGATTACAACAAGAGCCGTGAGCATAGCCGCAGCGGTCATTTTTCTTATGTTATCGTTTTTCCTTAAGCTGCCCTGTACCGGCATTGCGACACCTCCGACGTTAATAATAAATTGATAAAATATTATACCTCAGTATAAAAAACTTGTCAATGATTTCTTATCTCCTGTCATATTTTTATATCTTTGATTGACACCTTTGTTGAAAATATGATATAATATATAGGATTATTAATAAAATAGCCGAAGAGTTTGCACAGGCGGATTCTGCGGCTGTTTCAAGAGGAAAACAAATGATTCTTTACAACACTCTCACACATACAAGAGACGAATTCGTCCCGAATGAGCCCGGCAAGGTCAGCATGTACACCTGCGGCCCGACGGTTTACCACTACGCTCATATCGGCAACCTGCGCACCTATATCATGGAGGACATTCTCGACAGATATCTGAGATACTCCGGCTACAAGGTAAAGCGCGTTATGAACATCACGGACGTCGGACACCTGACAAGCGACGGTGACACCGGCGAAGACAAGATGGTCAAGGGCGCCAAGCGCGAACACAAGACCGTTATGGAAATCGCTCAGTTCTTCACTGACGCTTTCTTTGCCGACTGCGAAAAGCTCAATATCCGCAGACCCGACGTCATTCAGCCCGCAACCGGCTGCATTGACGATTTCATTAAGGTTATCACCGTCCTGCTTGAAAAGGGTTATGCCTACGAGGCAGGAGGAAACATCTATTTCGATACCTCCAAGCTTGAACAGTACTACGTTTTCCACGATTTTGCCGAGGAAGACCTTGAAGTCGGTGTGCGCGAAGGCGTAGAAGCCGACGGAAACAAGAGGAACAAGGCGGATTTCGTGCTCTGGTTCACAAAGTCCAAGTTTGAAGATCAGGAGCTCAAATGGGACAGCCCCTGGGGTGTAGGCTACCCGGGCTGGCACATTGAGTGCTCCTGCATCGCCATGAAGTATCTCGGCGAGAGAATGGATATCCACTGCGGCGGAATTGATAATGCTTTCCCGCATCACACGAACGAAATTGCCCAGAGTGAAGCCTATCTCGGCCACAAGTGGTGCAACTGGTGGATGCACGTCCTTCATCTCAATACGAATTCAGGCAAGATGAGCAAGTCAAGCGGCGAATTCCTGACTGTATCACTGCTTGAATCAAAGGGCTATGACCCGATGGCTTACAGATTCTTCTGCCTGCAGTCTCATTACCGCAAGAATCTCGTATTCACCTACGAAAATCTCGATAACGCCCAGGGCGCTTACAGAAAGCTCGTCGCAAAGATTGCCTCCGTCCTTCGTGAAAAGGACCGCGGAACGGTCGATGCCGAAGCACTTGCGGCGCTGAAAGCTAAATTCGTTGCCGCTCTTGACAACGATCTGAACTCCTCTCTTGCCGTAACGGCACTTTACGACGTGCTCAAGGCTTCAGCCTCCGCTGCAACGAAGCTTGCCGCCGTTGAGGATTTCGATAAGGTTCTTATGCTCAACCTCGTTTTGGCTGCAAAGAAATTCATCGCTGACGAGGACGCAAAGGCTGCTGCCGCCAAGGCCGCCGAAAGCGCCGCTCCCGTTTTCTCTGACGACCCCGCAATCCGCGCCATCGAAGAGAAAATCTACGCCCGCGCACAGGCAAAGAAGGCAAAGAATTTTGCCGAAGCCGACCGCATCCGTGCCGAGCTGCTTGCAGAAGGCATCGTTCTGACTGATACCGCTCAGGGAACGACCTGGTCAAAGGCCTGATATGAAAGAGCTTTTCAAAAAATACCGCGAGATTATCGTTTACATCGGTGTAGGCCTGTTGACAACGGTAGTTGCCTACGGTGTAAGATTTGCCATTCTGCTGCCTTTTTCGGCAATTCTGAATATTGACCTGGACACAGCCGGGGCCGAAGCCTCAGCCCTGCGTACCGCAGCCGTAACCTGCGGCTGGATTGCCGGGGTCGTCTTCGGGTTCTTTACAAACAAATCCTGGGTTTTCCAGGACAGGACAAGCGAAAAAAAGGCAGTTGCCGTTCAGTTCGGAAAATTCGTCCTTTCCCGCCTCGGCACATATTTTGTCGAGTGGGGAATTGGGGTACTGTTCCCGATGCTGCTGCTGGCTGTCGGATATAAGACCTTTCACATCATTATCGATTTCACCCCGGACCTTATCGCAACGGGAGTATCAATCGTCGTTGTGACGGTTCTGAACTATATTCTGTCAAAACTGCTTGTTTTCAGAAAGAAAAAGCAGAAAGAGTAAACCAAATGAGCGCCGGTAAAACGCTCAGAATACATAAATGTATATTTTTCCGAATGTGAGGATAAAAACATGAAAAAACTTCCTGTTGCCATTCAGGTATACTCTGTAAGAGACGATGCTAAGGCAGATCTCGAGGGTACACTCAAAAAGATTCACGAGCTCGGATATGACGGGGTCGAATTCGCCGGCCTCTATGATCATACCCCCGAAGAAGTAAAGGCTCTGTGCGAAAAGTACAGCCTTGTACCGATTTCAGCTCACGTTCCCTATAACGATATGATAAAGGATCCCATCGGCGTGCTTTCACAGTATGCGACAATCGGCTGCAAATACGTTGCAATTCCGCATATTGCCCCTGAAATCCGCCCCGGAACCCCCAATTTTGAATATTTCATGCAGTTTGCCGCAATTCTCGGCAAGGCTGCCAAGGCAGTCGGAATTCAGCTGCTTTACCACAACCACGACTTTGAATTCGTAAAGGTCAACGGCGAATACGGACTTGACATTCTTTACAAGACCGTCCCCGCAGACCTTCTTAAGACAGAGCTTGACCTCTGCTGGGTAAACGTCGGCGGTGAAAATCCCGCCGAGTACCTGCGCAAGTATGCAGGACGCGCTCCCGTAGTTCACTTCAAGGATTTCTGGGGCGAAAAGGGCGGCGATATGTATGAACTTATCGGTGTCGAAAACAAGGCCCCGCAGAGACCTTCCGGCTTTGAATTCAGACCTGTGGGCTCCGGCCTTCAGGACGTACCTTCTCTGATTGCCGCCACACACGACGTCGGCGCAGAATGGATTGTCGTCGAGCAGGATAAGCCTTCAATGGGGCTTACTCCGTTTGAATGCGCAGAAAAGAGCATTCAGTGCCTGCGCTCCCTCGGTCAGTAATTTTCAAAAAATCAATATATCAAGGAGATTAAATTATGGCAGACAAATCAATGGACGGACTTAACAGCTTCACCGCTGAGTCCGAAAAATCAGTTGACGCCGGTCGCAAGCTTCGTGTAGCCATCATCGGCTGCGGATGGATTGCAGGCTCCCACATCAAATCATACCTTGCTCAGCCCGACGTAGAAATCGTTGCCGGAGCTGACCTTATTCCCGGAAAAGCCGCTGCTTTCTTTGCAAAGTACGGTGTTGAAAACGTAAAGACAGATTATGCCAATGACGAAGAGCTGCTTGCAGATAAGTCACTCAAGCTCGATGCAGTTTCAATCTGCACATATAACCGCCAGCACGCTCCCTGCGCCATTCACGCTCTGAATGCCGGCGTAAACGTACTGCTTGAAAAGCCCTTCACCGTAACCCTTGAAGAGGCCGTTGAAGTTATGAAGGCCGAAAAGAAGAGCGGAAAGGTTCTTTCCATCGGCTTCCAGCCCAGACTCGACGCCAATATGCAGATGATCGGCAAGATCGTCCGTTCCGGCGAGCTCGGACAGATTTATTACATCCAGACAGGCGGAGGACGCCGCCGCGGAATTCCGACACCCTTCGGAACAACCTTTATCGAAGATGCAACCGCAGGTCTCGGCGCTCTTGCCGATATCGGCTGCTACTCACTGGATATGGTTCTCAATGCCATCGGTTATCCGAAGCCTCTGACCGTTTCCGGTTATAAGTCCGCCTTCTTCGGAACCGACCCGAACTACATCGGTTACCGTGAAGACAAGAGAGCGGAATATGCTTCCAAGTTCGGTGTTGACGACTTTGCCGCAGCCTTTATCAGACTCGAGGGCGGTATCGTTCTCGACTTCAGAATTGCCTGGGCCATGAATATGGACACCCCCGGTGACACAATCATTCTCGGAACCAAGGGCGGTCTCCGCATTCCTTCAACCGAGTGCTGGAACGGCACAGTCGGCGGCCCTATGAAGATTTATCATGAAGTTGCAGGCAACCAGGTTGAAACCGAAATCCCCGTTATCAAGATGAAGGAAGGTCTCTTCGACCTCAAGATCCGCTCCTTTATCGATGCCTGCAAGAACGGAACACCCGCTCCCGTTCCTTCAAGCCAGATTCTCTACAACCAGGCTATCCTTGACGGTATCGCAAGATCCGCACGTGAGGGCCGTGAAGTCGAGATCAAGATTCCCGAAATCTAATTAAGAAAGGTCTATATACCAAATGGCACTCGTAACAACAAAAGAGATGTTTGCGAAGGCTTATGCCGGCAAGTATGCTATCGGCGCCTTCAACATCAACAACATGGAGATTATTCAGGCTATCTGCGATGCAGCTGCCGAAGAAAAGTCCCCCGTTATTCTTCAGGTTTCCGCCGGCGCCCGCAAGTATGCCAAGCATGAATATCTGCTCGGCCTTGCCAATGCCGCCATCAAGGACAGCGGAATCGACCTGGCTCTTCACCTTGACCACGGCGCAGACTTCGAAATCTGCAAGTCCTGCATCGACGGCGGTTTCTCCTCCGTTATGATCGACGGTTCAAAGTGGTCCTTCGAAGAGAACATCGCCCTGACAAAGAAGGTCGTTGAGTATGCTCATGCTCACGGCTGCGTTGTCGAAGGCGAACTCGGAAAGCTTGCCGGCATCGAGGATGACGTCAAGGTTTCAGCTGCAGACTCCTCTTACACAAGACCTGAAGAGGTTGAGGAGTTTGTAACCCGCACCGGTGTTGACTCCCTGGCTATCGCCATCGGAACCTCTCACGGCGCTTACAAGTTCACAGCCGATCAGTGCACAAGAAATGCCGACGGTGTTCTTGTTCCTCCTCCTCTCCGTTTCGACATTCTTGAAGAGGTAGAAAAGAGACTGCCCGGCTTCCCGATCGTTCTTCACGGCGCTTCCTCGGTTCCCCAGGAATTTGTCAAGAAGATCAACTCCCTCGGCGGAAAGATGCCCGATGCTGTCGGCATTCCCGAGGAACAGCTTCGCAAGGCTGCCTCAATGGCCGTCTGCAAGATCAACATCGACTCCGATATCCGTGTTGCCATGACCGCCGCAATCCGCGAATATTTCGTTGAAAAGCCCTCCGCTTTCGACCCCAGAGAATATCTCGGTGCCGGACGCGAGGCCGTCAAGAATATGGTAAAGCATAAGATTGTCGACGTTCTCGGTTCCAACGGAGCTCTCGAAAAGTAATATACGAACAACAAACAGCCCGCCAATCCGGCGGGCTGTTTTTATATGAATCAATAAAGCGTAAGTCTGGCAACGACGGGCAGATGGTCTGAGGGGTATCTGCCGTTTACTATATTATCAATGGCAGAGTAATATTCGGTGACGAAGCGGTCGGTTGTTACGAATATATGGTCAAAAATATAAGTGCTGCGGGTGGTGAATTCTGTAACGGCAAGGGTTGAACCGCTGTCGCCTACGGCTTTGGCGACTTTAAGGGTGCTTCCCATGCGCGGGTTATCGGTTTCAAATGATGTGATGCTGTCGGAAGTCGGGGTGGCATTGAAATCGCCGAGGACGATAACAGCTGTGTTTTCGTCATATTTCTGTTTGATAAACGCGGTAACGGCCTTCAGCTGTAAAAGCCGCACCGAATCGTTGCTTTTGTAATCTGCGTGCAGATTTATGAACAGAAAACGGTTCCCGGTTTCCTTGCTTTCAAGATAAAGGAAGGTAAAGCCGCGGTATTCGTTCGAGCCCTCGTACTTTGATTTGACAGTCGGAGTGTCGCTCATATATCTGTGACCGTGGTCGATGAGCTTGAACTTATCCGTCTTCCAGTAAACGTAGTTACCCTTCTTGGTTGTCTCGTTGTATACCGTGCCGGCGAAGTAGTTATATCCCTTCAGCCGTGACATCAGTCCCGTGTTTATTTCGGCTGTGTTTTCCTGGGTACCGAAGACGTCAGGGTCTTCGGCACGAATGGATGCGGCCATATCGTCAAGACAGGTGTTGGCACGGCCCGCCTTAGTCAGATCCGCCTGAACGTTATAGGTCAAAACCGTAAGTGTATCCTTCTTGACGTATACGCTTTCGTTTGCCGTGAGACTTATCGTTTTGTCAGCTCCCGCTCCTTCTGCTTTTGAAAGGAGTTCATCAATGACCCGGCACAGCGTCGAATAATTCGTTGCCATCAGAAATATGCGCTTGCCGGAGACCCCTATCATTCCGTCGGGACTGTTTTTGTAAGCTTCGGCAATCGCACTGTCGTCAGCGTCAAGAGAAATTAAGATTTCCGGACGGTCCTTGTATGCTGTGGAGTTGTTCAGCGTAACTCCGTAAAGTTCTGACAGTCTTTCGTTGAGATAGGCGAAAGCCTTCGGCGCACCTGTGGACTCCTTTTTATTATAATTGACGATATATCCGCTGATATCGACGCCGTTGAGCTTAAGAGTCTGAGGTATAGCTTCGGTTTCGGGCTCCGTCACCGCAGCGGCTTCCGTCGTTTCGCTCTGCGTTTCGGGCTGTGTCTGTTCAGCGGTACCGTTTTCACAGCCGGTAAACGTTGAAATCAGCAGAATCAGGGTCAGTATCGCGGTTAATAACTTGTGGTTTTTCATATAGTATTCCTCAGTAAAACTGTCAGGCCGTTTGACCTGACAGTTTTTGTATATCAGTCTTTGGTAATTACAAGCAGCAGCTGTGAAAGCAGTGTCTTCTGCGCTTCGCCGTTTTCTTCAAAAGCAGTGGTAAGAGAACGGTCTTCATATCGAAGAACCCCGCTGACTATGCTCTTCGGGGTGTTTCCGTTTGTCTTGAGAATGTTGTCATAAAGGAACCCGAAGTCATAGGTAAGGGAGTCAAACAGAACGTCCATCATATCTGAGCAGTCCTTGTCATAGCTGTTTCTGAACTTGCAGTTGACTTCATAGTAGTTCTGAAGGGTTGTGTCTGTTGATCTCCATGAGAGAGCCTCAATCATAAAGCCGGAGAAATCAGGGTCTTCGGCACAGATCGGAACACCGAAGGTTGCGCAGTAGCGGTTATTGTTGTTTGAATAGTATCTTTGCTGCTGGTCGTCAAGCTTCGGATAAGGAAGAACCGTGTATGCGAATTCGGCTTCGCTTGCGAGAGAGGGAAGTGAGCTCATTACGGCACCGTAGAAAAGTGCTCTTCCGGAAGTGAAAGCATCACCGGCTCCCTCGTAATTGTCCGACGTTTGTGAGGCATAATAATAGTTTTTATTGGTGAAAACCGTCTTGACTTTTTCTGAGGCCTCGATTGCACGTTCGCTGTTGTAATCGAAGAAATACTCGCCTTCTCCGTCAACGTCAACGGTTTTTACGCCCATTGCGCTCCAGAAGTGTATACTTTCATCTTTGGAACCGATGGTGACGCCGTACTGGTCGTTTAGATAATCCATATTGCCGTCACCGTTCTTATCGAAGGAGGTCATCTTGACGTAGGTGAAGAAGTTCTCGAACGTCCATGAGCCTTCCTTGACCTGGGAAATTATGTCCGGTATGTTGTGGTTTTCGGCAAGGTCGCGGTTGAAGAAAAGGGTTGCGACTCTGTTTTTGTCAACCAGTGAAAAATCGCTGGACATATGATAAAGTCTGTCGTCGATTTTCATTGAATCAATGGTGAATTCATTGTAATACGGACGGTTGAAATCGATGTATTTCAGATTCATAATGTCAAGGAACAGATGCTTGATAATTGCGGTTGCCATATCGTCGCGGTAAAGAAATACGAGATCGTACGAAACGGACCCGGCAGCGACGTCAACTGCAAGGTTTGTTGAGCAGCTTTCATCGCCTACCTGCTGAATTTTTACGTCATACAGGTCTTCAATCATCAGGTTGCGGCGCGTGGCTGCGGCACTGATATTATCTCCCGCATCTTCTTCGGGGCATATTTCAAAGCTGGTTTCGTTTGAGGAGTATACACCGAGAATTGAGAAGGTTCTGCCGTTCCATTTGGTGTTGCCGAGTGTGCCGAGGTCTTCTGTTTCTACCGGAACGGGAGTATTGCTGTCAACGGCTGCTGTCGTACTTACATTTTGAGTTTTGGTATCGCCGCATCCGCATAGTATTCCGGTCAGAAGAACGAGTACCAGCATAAACGATAGAATTCTGGTTTTCATCTTTTCACTCCTTTATCAGCAGTCGGATTCTTTTTTCTTTCTTACAACGAGAGCTGAAGCTGCTGATGTGAGGGCAACGATTGCGAAGCCGGAGCAAACCGCACTTGCGCAGCCCTTCTTTTCTGAAACGGGGCTTGTTTCATTTGCTGCTTCACTTGTGATTTCTTCTGCAGCGGTTTCGGGAGCATTGGTTTGGGCTGTCTTTGTGTCGGCAGGAGCTTCAGTTCCGGCTTCCGCTGTGACCTCTTCGGTTACAGCTTCGCCGGGGAGCTTGCCTGTGTTATACATCTCAACGACTCTGCCCTTGTAAATCTTTGCGTCGTACACTGTTACGGGAAGGTTTGCATCCTTCTGATAGAGATAGAATGCAAGATTTCCGTTCATGAACTGAATATTGCTGCTGCTGTCCGAATTTGACATGAGCTGGTACGTACCGTCGTCTGTCAGAACGTAGAGACGGATTGCGCGGCTTGTAATGTTCGGGCCGTCGATTTCAATTGCATAGCTCTGTGTGAACGGGGCAGTGGTCAGGCCGTAATCCGCTCCGTGATTTCCGACTACGTTTACAAGAATGTTGTCGGCATAAGCTACAGCCGAGCGTACCTTTCCGGTTCCGTTCTTTGTCAGCTGTATGTAAGAGGAGTCGCCGACCGCATAGTATCTTCCGTCAGCGGAAATACCGAGTACCGGGTCTGTCGCAGCGGTTTCTCTCGAACGTTCTATCGTTACAAAAAGGGTATATTCACTCGTTTCGGTGATAGGCAGTCCCTTAATCTGACCGCCCCAGAAATGCAGCTGTCCGTTTTCGCCTTCGGGAACCGAGACCGTTACTTTTCCGGAGTCGGCTGCATCCACCTTGGCACTCAGAACGGGAAGACCGTCAATAAGAGCACCGGGAGTAAAGTTTTCATCGCCGCTGAAGTTGAGCTTATAAAGCAGTTCGCCGTCTTCCTTTGATTTTAAGTCGATGTTTCCGCCGGTTGTCGTCTGCTGTTCGGCAATTGAAGCCCCGATTGTCAGTCCCTTGTAAACCTGAAGGTCGCTGATTGTGATATCTCCGGTCTGGTTTGTGTCGCCGGGGGAGCGGAAGAAGCGGAGGGTTACTTCATCGGTGTAGTCCTGGGGATTGATTGTCCAGAGCATTGATTCAAGTTCGTTCTTACCTGCGATCTTTGATTCAACTTCTGCCGAAAGTGAATATACCAGAGTCCAGGTGTTTCCGATTTTGACGTACAGGTTTTCCGCCGTGCATTTTGAGTCGTTGTCAGGATATGAAGTCCCGAGCTCACCGGCAAATTCAACGGCGTAGGTCTGTGTAAGCGAGCCGGTTCCGAGGTAGTAATCTATACCGCGGATTTTTGCCTGGTTGCCCCACTGACCTACACGGAAGCGGTTCATACCCGGAGCAATTACGAAGCCGGTGCCCCAGTCAGGGTAAAAACCGACTTCCTGTTTATCGTTTTCAGCCGTAACGGTGAATACTACGGTGTATGCGTTGCCGCCGAAGGTGTAATACTGTGTAGGAAGGCATGCGCCCCAGCAGCAGCGTCCGTTCTTGGCAAGATCCTGAGACGGAAACAGTGTGACGGACTTGCCGTCTGCGGATACGGTTGACTTCATTCCGTCCCATCCGGCTGCGGGTTCCCATATACCGGGAATGCCGCGGAAATCCGCTTCAAAAATCAGATCTCCGTTATTGGCGTTCGCATAGGGAACGTATTTTCCCGTTTCAGCTGATACGCTGAAAACGGTAAACATTGAAATAATCATTATGAACGTCAGCACTATGCTGAGCGCGATTCTGACCGTTTTGTTCATTTTCAGTCCTCCTGATTTAATCAGTGTGTGATTATGCGGCATTGCATTTCTTCAGAAAAAATGCCGCTTATTAGGTGTGCTCGGCATGAGCAAA
>DCGL01000002.1:7554-17920 GCA_002314565.1 Clostridiales bacterium UBA1779 | reverse complement strand
GGGTGACCTCCTACTCGATTTTTCTCTATTTCTCACCATCAGTAATATGTATAAAATAATATTAATTTATACTGTCATATTTCTTCAGAATATTCGACTTAATAACTGAAATCAGCTGAATGCGAATGCGATAACAAAAAAGTATAATAATAATCTATCAAAGGATTGACATTGGCAGAATCAATTGATATAATGAAATGTAACAGTAATTGTATAAAAAATGGGAGGCTATTATGAGAAAAAGAATCTTTCAGCTTTGCATTTTAATTATGTTCGCTTGGTCTGTGTTGTGCCTTGCTGCTTGCGACAGTAAAATATGGCAAGAACCGAAAACAACATATGAAGTTACTGTTAAAGTTACAGAAGAAATAACGGAAGAAGTAACAGAAGAAGTAACAGAACATAATCACAATTTTGCAGAATGGACGGTAATCAAGTCTGCTGATTGTATGAACAGTGGCATAGAAGAGAGAATATGTGTCTGCGGAGAAAAGGAAACGCAAGAAATCTCTTCGGATAAAAATGCACATATCTTTGCAGAATGGACAGTTACAAAGTCAGCAAGCTGCTTAAGAAATGGCATTGAGCAAAGAATGTGTACAACCTGCGGAAAGATTGAAACTCAAGATATTCCTGCTGATAAAAATGCACATAACTTCAGAGAATGGGTTGTAACTAAGCGTGCTAACTGCACAGAAAAGGGAACTGAAGCAAGAATTTGCAACATCTGCGGAAAGACGGAAACTCAAGATATTCCTGTTGAAAACAATGCCCATATATTCAATAAATGGGTCGTAATAAAGAGCGCGAATTGCACCAATACGGGCACCGAAGAAAGAATGTGCTCCTTCTGCCGGAAGAAAGAAACGAGAGAGATTCCCGTAGATAAAAACGTACATAATTTCAGTGAATGGAATGTAACAAAGCGTGCTAACTGCACAGAAAAGGGGGCTGAAGCAAGAACTTGCACCATCTGCGGAAAGATAGAAACTCAAGATATTTCTACAGATAAAAACGCACATAATTATATCAACAGCGTTGTATCTACAACAGATGGGAAAAACGTATATACTGAGCACCGTTGCTCTGTCTGTGGGGACTGCTATTTAGGGTCTGATGGACTGACTTATGAATTAAACAAAGACGGCACGTGCTATGTCAGCGGCATAGGTACTTGTCAAGATACCGTAGTTATTATTCCGAAAATAAGCCCCGACGGATATAAAGTTACAGCTATCGGAGATTATGCATTCTTTTTCGTAAATAATGAAATTACAAGTATAGAGATACCTGACAGTGTAACAAGCATCGGACATGGCGCCTTTGAAGGATGTTCAGGTCTTACAAGCATAGAGATACCTGAAAGTGTAACAAGCATCGAAGATAGTGCCTTTTATGGATGCTCAGGCCTTACAAGCATAAAAATACCTGAAGGTGTAACAAGCATCGGATATGGCGCCTTTGCTTTATGCTCAAGTCTTACAAGCATAGAGATACCTGAAGGTATAACAAGTATTGGTAGTTATGCATTTTGGGATTGCACAAAACTAACGAGAATAGTAATTCCAAGCAGTGTAACAATTATTGGTAAATTTGCTTTTTTTGGTTGCGAAAAATTGGCGAGTATAGTTATACCGAGTAGTGTAACAAATATCGGAGGTGGTGTTTTTGGTTTTTGTCGGGAACTCACAAGCCTGGAAGTAGAAAGCGGTAATCCCGTTTATCATAGCGATGGGAATTGCATAATAGATACTTCGAAAAAGACTCTTATTTACGGTTTAAAAAACAGCATTATTCCAACAGATGGAAGTGTGATAAGCATCGGAGGAGGTGCATTTTCAGATTGTTCAGGACTTACAAGTATTGAGATACCTGAAGGTGTAACAAGTATAGAATATGGTGCATTTTCCAATTGCTATAATTTAAATACTATAAAGATACCGGATAGTGTAACAATCATCGAAGGGGCTGCCTTTGAGGGATGCTCAAATCTTTCGAGCATAGATATACCCGACAGTGTAACAAGCATAGGATGGAATGCATTTGCATGTTGCGCAGGACTTACAAGTATAAAGATACCCGGCAACGCAACTATCGATAGATTTGCATTTGTTGGGTGTGAAGGAATTACAAGTATAGAATTGCCTGATAGTTTTACAAGCCTTGACCCGGAATCATTTTTGGATATGTTGGGACTTACATGCCTGAAAGTCGAAACCGGTAATCCGATTTATCATGACGACGGTAATTGCATAATTGATACATCAAATAAAACTCTTATTTTAGGATGTAAAACAAGCGTTATTCCGTCTGACGGAAGTGTGACAAGCATCGGATGGTTTGCCTTTGAAAGGTGTACGGGACTTACTCACATAAAGATACCTGAAGGTGTAACAAGCATCGGTCCGGCAGCCTTTCAGGAGTGTACAGGGCTTACAAACATAGAAATTCCAGAAAGTATAACAAGCATCGGATGTTATGCATTTTACGGTTGCACAGGTCTTACAAGCATAGGGATACCTGAATGCGTAACAAGAATCGATCATCATGCCTTTGGTTGTTGCACAAGTCTTACAAGTATTACTTTCAGTGGAACAAAGGCACAGTGGTTAAGCATTGAAATGGAAGAAGATTGGAATGAAAAATGTGATTTCATAATCTCCTGCACCGACGGTGTTCTCAATATTTATGGAGAAGAGATAAATTGAGCGCAGCTTAACGAATGATTCCGAAATTGTATTTAATAATCAGTTTGTGAAAAATAATAATAATCAAAGAATTTACTAAAGCAAAATAAAATGATATAATGGAAATTAACAGTAATTGCATCAAAAATGGGGGGCTATTATGAGAAAAAGAATCTTTCAGTTTCGCATTTTAATTATCTGCGCTTGGTCTGTGTTATGTTTTGCTGCTTGCGACAGTAAAATATGGCAAGAACCGAAAACAACATATGAAGTTACTGTTAAAATTACAGAAGAAATAACAGAAGAAATAACAGAAGAAATAACAGAAGAAATAACGGAAGAAGTAACAGAAGAAGTAACAGAAGAAGTAACGGAGCATAAACACAATTTCGGGGAATGGACTGTAATTAAGTCAGCAACCTGTTTAAAAAGCGGCTCAGAAGAAAGAAAATGTGTCTGCGGAGAAAAGGAAACGCAAGAGATTCCTGCAGATAAAAACGCGCATAACTTTAGAGATTGGTATGTAACATGGGATGGGAATTGCAAATTCATGGGCACCGGGGCAAGAATTTGCAAAATCTGCAGAAAGATAGAAACAAGAAATGATGTTCCTAGTGATATAAATGCTCATAATTTCGGTATTTGGGTAGTAACAAAGAGTGCGAATTGCACCAATACGGGCACCGAAGAAAGAATGTGCTCCTTCTGCTGGAAGATAGAAACGAGAGAGATTCCTGCAGATATAAACGCACATAATTTCGTCAGCACTGTAAAAAAGTCCGCAAATTGCTCTGAAAACGGAATTGAAGAAATAAGCTGCACCATTTGCGGAAAGAAAGAAACGAATGAGATTTTCAAAATCGCACATAATTACGTTATCACCGTAATTAAGTCCGCGAACTGTACTGAAAACGGAATTGAAGAAATAGGCTGCACCATTTGCGGAAAGAAAGAAACGAAAGAGATTCCAGTAGATAAAAACGCACATAACTTTTCAGAGTGGAAAGTTACAAAGCCGGCAGACTGTATCACTATTGGAATAGAAGAAAGAACGTGTATATGCGGAGAAAAAGAAACACGTGAGATTCCTGCGTATAGTCATAAATACGTCAGAAGCGTTGTATCTGCAACAGATGGGAAAAACGTATATACTGAGCACCGTTGCTCTGTCTGTGGGGACTGCTATTTAGGGTCTGATGGACTGGAATATTATCCAAATTATGATGGAACGTGCTATGTCGCTGGAATTGGCACTTGCCGGGATACGAAGGTGATAATACCGCCATTGAGCCCCGAAGGAAGAAAAGTTACTGCCATTGGATTCGAGGCATTCTTTGGCGAAGAATTTTCAAGCATAGAGATACCTGACAGTATAACAAGTATTGAGAGCCATGCATTTGAATACTGCAAAAATCTTACGAGTATTTTGATTCCCAAAAGTGTAACAGACATTGGATTAGGAGCATTTTCTTCTTGCTCAGGACTAATAAACCTGGAAGTAGAAAGCGGTAATCCCGTTTATCACTGCGAAGGAAATTGCATAATACTTACTTCGGAAAAGTGGCTGATTTGCGGATGTAAAAACAGTATTATTCCAACGAACGGAAATGTGACATACATCGATGGGGACGCTTTCAAAGGATGCTCAGGTCTTACAAGCATAGAGATACCTGAAGGTGTCACATGGATAGATGATTATTTGTTTTTCAGTTGCTATAATCTAAATACTATAAAGATACCGGATAGTGTAACAAGCATCGGAGATCGCGCCTTTGCTGGATGCTCAAGTCTTACAAGCATAGAGATACCTGAAGGTGTAACAAGTATATCAGGTAATCCCTTTGAGCTTTGCTCAGGACTTACAAGCCTGAAAGTCAAAATAGGTAATCCGGTTTATCACAGTGAAGGTAATTGTTTGATCGAGACTTCAGATAAAGCTCTTATTTCAGTATGTAAAACAAGTATCATTCCATCTAACGGAAGCGTAACAACCATCAGCTACTCAGTCTTTTCAGGATGCTCAGATCTTTCAAGTATAGAGATACCTGAAAGTGTAACGAGCATCAGATGGCTGGCATTTGCAGGGTGCCACGATCTTACAAGCATTACTTACAATGGTACAAAGGCACAGTGGTTGAGCATCGATAAGGAAAAAGGATGGCATAATTTTAGTTATTTTTCAATCTCCTGCACCGACGGTGTTCTCAATATGAATGGAGAAGAGATAAATTGAGCGCAGCTTAACGAATGATTCCGAAATTGTAATTTTATTATCAGTTTCTTAGGTATCTTATTATATTAACAATATTGTTATTAAATCTTGATTCGTTTCAGAATTCCGGAAGGACAGGCGTTTTATTATGCCTGTCCTTTTGTATAGCCCGTTTATTATACTTTTACAATTTTTCTCTTTACAAATGTCTTAAAATATTATAAAATATAATAGAATATTTTTATAATGAGGTGCAGAATGTCTCAATACAAATATAAGAGAGTTTTACTCAAGCTTTCAGGCGAAGCCGTTGCAGGCAAAGACGGTATTATTGATTTTGAAATCATGGACCGGATTGCCGATACTCTGATTACGCTTACAAAGGGCGGGGTTGAAGTCGGCGTCGTTTTCGGTGCCGGAAACATCTGGAGAGGCCGTGCCGGAGGTCAGATGGACCGCGTTACAGCTGACAGAATGGGAATGCTTGCCACGGTCATCAACTCACTTGCATGCAAGGACGCAGTTATTAGAGCCGGCGGAAAATGCCGCGTTATGACTTCAACTCCGATGGAAATCTTTGCCGATACCTATAACACCGATGCGGCAAGAAGACTGCTTTCCGAAGGAAACGTCGTTATATTTGCCGGCGGTTCCGGCTGCCCTTATTTCTCAACCGATACGGCTGCAATTCTCAGAGCCGCCGAAATCAATGCTGACGTTATGCTTATGGGAAAGAACTGCGACGGTATTTATAACAAAGATCCGGGAAAGAATCCGGATGCCGTACGTTATGACACAATCAGTTATAAGGAATTCGTAAATCTCGGACTCAGAGCCATTGACCAGACCGCAGCTTCATTCGGGGCTGATTTCGGTCCCGAAGCCTTCGTCTTCAAGCTTAAAGATATGGAAGACATCCTTAAAGCCTGCCGTGGCGAATGCAAGGGAACCACAATAACATTTTGATTTTATTATTTTATCATAAACGGAGGACTAAACTATGAAACTCGATTGCAAAGAATTTGAAGAAAAGATGAAAAAGACGATAGCCAGCTATCAGGACGCACTGGCTCTTGTCAGAGCCGGCAAGGCCAATCCTCTGATTCTCAATCCCGTTACTTTCGAATATTACGGAGCTCCCACTCCCATCAATACCATGGCTGATATCAAGGCAACCGATGCAAGAACGGTAACGATTGTTCCTTACGATGCTTCAACACTCAAGGCAATTGAAAAGGCCATTCTTGCTTCCGACGTCGGAATCACTCCCAACAATGACGGCAAATGCCTTCGTCTTGTATTCCCTCAGCCCACTGAAGAAAGAAGAAAAGAGCTGTCAAAGCAGGTTCAGAAGCAGGGTGAGGAAACCAAGGTTGCTCTTCGCAACATCAGACGTGATGCAAACGAAAAAATCAAGAAAATGAAAAAGGATTCTGAGATGACTGAGGACGAACAGAAGGCTTCGGAAAAGAACGTTCAGGACCTTACGGATAAGTATATCAAGATCTGCGACGACGTAACAGCCAATAAGACAAAGGAAATAATGGCCGTCTGATATGGATAATACTAAGACTGCGGGAAAGCAGCAATCAATTGAACTGATTTCCCGCGGTGGTCTTTCACATATCGCATTTATAATGGATGGGAACGGACGCTGGGCAGAAAAACGCGGTATGCCGCGCAGATTCGGCCACAGCTACGGGGCTGCAGCTTTTAAGAAGATTATCCGCTACTGTGGGGATATCGGTCTTAAAACCGTGACGGTATATGCGTTTTCAACGGAAAACTGGAACCGTCCCGAGGCCGAAGTCAATTCGATAATTAAGCTGCTTTCCGATTATATTGACGAGTGTGAAAAATCTGCCGATAAAGAAAACCTGCGTGTCAGATTTATCGGCGACAAAGAGCGTTTTGATGAAAATTTCAGAACAAGAATGGCCCGTATTGAAGAGAAAACCTCGCAAAACGGGCTTTCTCTCAATGTCGCACTGAATTACGGCGGAAGAGCCGAACTAACACACGCTTTCAATACGTTAATTAAAGAAGGTAAGACAGAAGTAACAGAGGACGATATTTCATCCGCCCTTTATACTGCAGGTCAGCAGGACCCGGATCTGATTGTCAGAACCGCCGGTGAGATGCGCCTGTCGAACTTCCTTCTGTGGCAGGCCGCTTATTCCGAGTTTTACAGCACAGACGTTCTCTGGCCTGATATGAGTGAGCACGATATCGATCTTGCCGTCGAGAACTTTTACAAAAGAAAGAGAAGATTCGGCAAGGTGTAAATCAGACTTTTATATAAGTCAGAACATGAATTACGGATGCTGTTAGGTTTTATGCATATGTTTTACATAAATGCAGAAATTGACTGCAAAAATCAACCGTATTCATAGCTAAAGAAAGCTTTCGCCAGGCGTAAGCTAAGGTCAATTTTATGAAAAAGCGAATTATTACAGGTCTTGTCATGGCTTGCGTCATGATTCCCCTGATTTTTCTTACGGCAAATCCGGTTTTTTACATGTTTTTTACAATAATTGCCGGCTTTTCCGGTTATGAACTGATAAAATGCACAGGCCTTTTGAAGAACTATGCAATTGCAGTACCGGTTGAACTGTTTACAGTTCTTCTGACTTTGTTCTGCGGCATTGTTGGTAACAATGTTATTACCGAATATTCCGCCGTTGCCGTTTCAGTCCTGCTTTTATGGGCTGCGTCAGTTTACGTTGTTATGGCAGCCAAGGATGACGGAAAAGAAAAAGCCGGTCATTCTGTACTGTCCGGAATTTGTATTACAGTTTTTTTTGCGATGTATATAGCCTTCGGCTTTTCCTTCTTTGTCATTATGGCAAAGGAAGGAACTGACGGTCTTTTTACGGCAATAATGGTTTTCGTAATTTCATACGTCACGGATATCTGCGCTTATTTTTCCGGAATGTTCTTCGGTAAGCATAAACTTATTCCGAAAGTTTCCCCCAAAAAGACGGTTGAAGGAGCTGTCGGCGGAACGCTTATGTCAACGGTGCTGACCGTCCTTTACGGTTTTATCGTTCATCTTTGCAATTCTTCCGTTTACGTCAGCATTCCCGGACTTCTCATTGTCGGTCTGCTGGGCTCGGTTGTATCGCAGTTCGGCGATTTACTTATGTCTGCTTTGAAGAGAAGCTACGGCATAAAGGATTTCGGCTGGATTCTGCCCGGACACGGCGGAATTCTTGACCGTTTTGATTCGGTTCTTGCCGTTTCAATCATTACTTACGCAGGAAGCAGACTTTTCAGCATCTTCAGTTTGTAAATATTAGGGCTAATAATTCCACATAATCATAGGATACTAATGAAAAATATAGTTATTCTTGGCTCAACGGGTTCAGTCGGAACTCAGGCTGCAGACGTAGCTCAGGCCTCCGGTTATCGCGTGGCTGCTCTCTCAGCTCATAATAACGTCAGACTCGTTGAAGAACAGGCAAGACGTTTTGCTCCTGTTTCCGTCTGTATGACTGATGAATCCGCTGCAGCTGATCTTCGTTCAAGGCTTGCGGATACGGATATAAAGGTTTATAGCGGAAACGGCGGTCATTCTCAGATGATTGCCGACACAGACTGCGATTGCTTTGTGAACTCCGTTTCCGGTTTTTCGGGCCTGCAGCCGACTCTTGACGTAATTGCAAGCGGAAAAAGACTTGCTCTTGCCAATAAGGAATCATTGGTTATTGCAGGAGATATCGTTATGGAAAGGGCTCGTTCTTCCGGTGTAATGATTACCCCGGTTGACAGCGAACATTCTGCGATTTTTCAGTGCCTTACGGCAGGGAAGCATGAAGAGATTAAGAGAATTCTTCTGACTGCTTCCGGCGGACCGTTTTTCGGAAAAACGAGAGAAGAACTGAAAAAAATACAGGTCAGGGATGCTCTTGCTCATCCAAACTGGAGTATGGGAGCTGAAATCACAATTGACAGCGCCACACTTATGAACAAAGGCTTTGAACTTATAGAGGCATCAAAGCTCTTTGACGTTCCGGGAGACAATATAAAGGTGCTTGTACACCGTGAAAGCATCGTTCATTCAATGATTGAATACCGTGACAATGCAGTCATCGCTCAGTTGTCGGTACCGGATATGAGACTCTGCGTTCAGTATGCAGTTGAATATCCCGACAGACGTCCCGCAGTTATCAATGAACTTGACCTTTGCCGTCTGTCCTGCCTGCATTTCGCCGAGCCCGACACTGACACATTCTCGCCGCTGAGACTTGCCCGTGAAGCTTTGAATGCCGGCGGAGCTCTTCCGGCCGTCCTTCATGCCGCCAACGAGCAGGCTGTCAGAAGCTTCCTGTCCGAACGCATCGGATTTACGGATATAATTGATACTCTTGAGCACACCGTTGCGCAGTGCACTGACGCAAAGACTTGCGTTACACTTGAAGAAATACTCGAGGCGGACAAACGTGCACGTTCCGTTGCAAATGATTTTATTTCAAAAACAAGATAAGTACTGACAGATATATTTTGAAAGATGACAAAAGAACCGTCCCCCTGTCATCTAATTAAAAAAGTTATTATAAAATGATTGTTCTTTATTTGCTATTAACTGTGCTCCTTCTGGATATTATGGTTATTTTTCATGAAGGAGGCCATTATCTCGTGGGTCGTGCGACGGGTATTCAGATTATTGAATATGCTGTCGGTATGGGACCCATACTTATTTCAAAGGTTTCCAGGAAAACCGGAATAAGGTACTCTCTCAGAGCCATTCCTTTCGGGGGCTTCGTTTCATTTGCCGGTGAAAACGGTAAATCTGACAGTGATGCATCTTTTTATAAGGTAAAGCGCTGGAAACGCCTTCTTACGCTCATGGCCGGCCCGCTTGTAAATCTGCTGCTCGGATTCCTTGCGATGACTCTGCTGGTTTCAATTACGATTCCTGCTTCAAATATTGTTGCAGATTTCCGGGAAGGTGCAGTCAGCAATACTCAGGGACTTTGCACGGAAGATGAAATTATTAAGGTCAATTCGGTCAGCGTACACACCGGAAGCGAAGTTTTTTATGAAATTTTCGCACAGGGGGCTGAACCCGTCAATCTGACTGTTATCAGAAACGGCGAAACAGTTTTGCTTGAGAACGTTTCTTTCCCGACAGACGAGGAAGACGGAGTCGTTTTCGGTGACTACGATTTCGTGCTTTATGCGCAGAAAATGACTTTCGGAACACTCGTGTCGCAGTCATTTTTCAGATCCGTATCAACCGTAAAAATGGTTTTTGATTCCATAAAGGACTTACTTGTGGGAAAGTACGGAATTGAATCGGTCAGCGGAGTTGTCGGTATGACTTCAGTAGTTGAAAAAGCCGTAAACGTGGGAATTTCTGCCGTACTGTATATTTTTGCAATAATCACAATTAATCTCGGGATTATGAATCTGCTTCCCATTCCCGCACTTGACGGTGGACAGATACTGTTTTTGCTGATTGAGC
>DCGL01000002.1:230-7544 GCA_002314565.1 Clostridiales bacterium UBA1779 | reverse complement strand
ATAATCCGTCGCGACCTCAATCAAAAATTCAAAGCCACGATTAATTCCGCGGTCCTTGCCATTCTTTTTGCATTTATGGCACTTATTACCGTAAAGGATATTTTCCAGCTGTTTAAATGATGAAAAAAATCAAAAAAACCGTCAATGCAGGCGGGGTGCTTATCGGCGGAGAAAACCGTATTTCAATTCAGTCCATGACAAACACGGACCCTCATAATGCCGATGCAACCGTCGCTCAGATAAAAAGACTGAAAGCCGCAGGCTGCGATATCGTAAGACTGACGATACCGGATATGGAAGCCGCAGAAACACTTAAGACAATAAGAGAAGCAGTCCCCGGTGTGCCGCTCGTTGCCGATATTCATTTTGATTACAGGCTTGCCCTCAAAAGCGCTGAATACGGAATTGATAAAATCCGCATTAATCCCGGAAACATCGGAGACGAAGACCGTGTTCGTCAGGTTGCGGATATTTGCCGCAAAAGACGTATTCCGATAAGAATCGGCGTTAACGGAGGCTCGCTTGAAAAGCCTCTGCTTGAAAAATACGGAAGCGTAACCCCTGAAGCACTTTACGAAAGTGCTATGGGTCACGTCAGACTGCTCAACAAATTTGATTTTGACGACATAGTAATCTCTGTCAAATCCAGTGACGTCAGAAAAGCCATTGAAGCAAACAGATTCGTTTCCGAAAACTGCGATTACCCACTGCATATAGGCGTTACCGAAGCCGGAAGCCGAAGAATGGGAATTATCAAAAATGCCGAAGCTCTCGGCAGTCTGATAAACGACGGTATCGGTGATACCGTACGCGTTTCCCTGACCGCAGACCCTGTAGAAGAGGTACTTGCCGCAAAGGATATTCTGCGCTCTCTCGGCTGTGAAGGTCACACCGGTATGAATATAGTATCCTGCCCGACCTGCGGGAGAACGAAGATTCAGCTCTGCTCACTTGTTGAAAGCTTTGAGACGGAGGCCAAAAAGGCCGGTGTTGACATCCTTCCGATAAAAGTAGCTCTTATGGGCTGCATAGTAAACGGCCCCGGTGAAGCCCGTGAGGCTGACGTGGGAATTGCTGGAGGTATCGGTGAAGCACTGCTTTTCGAACACGGCAATCCGGTATGCAAGCTTCCTGAGAATGAAATCATTCCCGCACTAATAAAATATATCAAAGATCATTACACAGTCTGATTTTCGGCTGCGCAGTGAATTGGATGCGCCATGAAAACACTACGTGAACTTTTTTCAAAATACAATCCGCCCTCGAAACCGGGGGCCTTTCTTGATGACTGCGGCATATATTCGGTTGCAATTTCGTCAACAAATAAAAACAGATACGAGATAACCGTCCATCCGACATCTATGTGGTCAAAAAAGCTCATTTATCAGGTGGAAGAGGAAATAAGCAAGGCTTACGATTCAAAATACAGCGTTCGCTTTATTACCTGTTATCCTTCTTCTCTTTATGAACGCGACTGCCTTTATGAGCTCGTTGCCGACTGCGAAAAGAGAGGACTGATTCCAGACGGCTTCTTTACCGGCTGCGAAATTATGGAAGGACCGAAAATTGCAGGAAATGAATCCGGGACTGTTATTGTTTCCATTCCGTTCTGTCAGGAAAGTCTTGATTTTCTTGCACGCAGAAATGCCGAAAAGGCCATATCTGATGAGATTTTCATAGAATTCGGAATACGCCGTATGGTTGAAATCCGTGAGCTTCAGAACTATTCGTCTTATGAGCAGTCAGCCGAAATGAAAAATTTTTATTCGGATATTGACCGTAAGTGCGAGGAAGCTCTGAAGAATTACGAAATTTACATCAACACTCCCGAAGGCGAAAAGGGCGCTCCGGCTGAAGCTGCTGCCGCCGAGCTCAATCTGACACATATAAACTCCGCTTTTGATGAAAATGCCGTTGCCATCAGCGAAGACAATATCATTACAATCGGTAAGGGTGAGTTCGATATCTCAGAGCCGGAGTCCGTATGGGGCGAAGCTTTCAGAATAGAACCGTTGTCAATTTCTTCAATCAGAACTCCGGGCAAGGACCGTGTGATAATCGGTACGGTCGGAGGCTCCGTCTGTGACACGAGAAACAAAAAAGAGTGGTTTGTGACCTTCGGTGTATTCGACGGAAACGCTTCGATGCTCGTCAGATTCCCGAACTGCTCTGAGGAACAGGCGAAGGAAAATGCCTCAATCGTGGCTGACGGTGACGTCATTGCCGTTCACGGCGACGTTAAGAAAGAGATGAAGTCCGGCGAACTCTATATGACCCCGGAAGCCTTTATGAGAGTCAAGCGTCTTGACAGAAAAGACAAGGCTAAGGAAAAGCGAGTAGAACTTCACCTGCATTCGTCTATGTCATCAATGGATGCCCTGACTCAGCCGGGAGACGTCGTAAAGACCGCGATGAAGTGGGGCTATAATGCAATTGCAATTACAGACCACGGCAACGTACAGGGCTTCCCGGACGTTATGCTTGCCATTGATAAAAAATACAAGGGCTCCGAAGTACCGAAAGAAGAACGCTTTAAGCCGATTTACGGTATGGAAGCTTACTTTGTAAACGACACATCAACCCCCATTGAAGGAAATTACAATCCCGATTTCAATGCTCCGACTGTCGTTTTTGACCTTGAAACCACGGGACTTTCACCTTTGGACTCTCAGATTATTGAGTTCGGTGCGGTAAAGCTCGTAAACGGTGAGGTTGTTGACAGATTCTCATCCTTCGTTCATCCCGTTTTTGAAGACCCGAACGAGGGAATTCCTGAAAATATTACTAAGCTGACTTCAATAACGAATGAAATGGTAGCAGACGCTCCTTTGATTGAAGAGGTGCTGCCGAAATTTATGCAGTTTTCCGATGGCTGTCTTCTCGTTGCCCATAACGCTCTGTTTGACACCGGCTTTGTCAGAGAAGCCTGCAAAAAACAGGAAATTCCTTTCGAAAATCCCTTTCTTGACACCGTAGCGCTGTCAAGATTTATTAATCCGAATCTGCATAACCATAAGCTTGATTCTCTGGCAGATTTTTACGGTCTCGGCGACTTCAATCATCATCGAGCCGTTGAAGATGCCGAAATGCTTGAGCGCATATACGTTCAGATGCTCGAGCAGATGAAAAAGATGGAAATTCCGGACTTTAGGGTTATGGAAGAGGAAATCAGAACAAATTCAGACCCGAAAAAGCTTAAATCATATCATATGATTATGCTTGTAAAGAACCCAACAGGTCTTAAAAATCTTTACCGTCTGATTTCCGAGAGCTATCTCAATTACTATTACAGAAACCCGAGAATTCCTAAATCCCTGCTTGACAAGTACCGTGAAGGTCTGATTCTGGGCTCCGCCTGCTCGGCAGGAGAACTGTTCTCGGCCATACTTGAAAATAGAAGTGAGCAGGAAATCGAAGAAATAGCCTCTTACTACGATTATCTTGAGGTCCAGCCTGTCGGAAATGACGGATACCTGATTGACGAGGAAAAACTCGGCAGCGAAGACGATATTCGCGCCATCACACGCCGTATTGTCGAGCTTGGTGATAAACTCAATAAACCGGTCTGCGCAACTTCAGACTCACATTTCATAAATCCTGAAGACGAGCTTTACCGCCGTATACTTCAGGTCGGAAACAAGATGAAGAATGCAGACCGCAACATTCCGCTATATCTGAGAACAACCGATGAGATGCTTGAGGAGTTCTCATATCTCGGTCCGGAAAAAGCTTTTGAAATTGTCGTTACCAACACCAATAAAATAGCGGATATGATAGGCCGCGACGTGCGTCCGATTCCCGAAGGCAACTTCCCGCCTCATCTTGACGGTGCAGAAGAGGAGCTTACTGAAAAGTGCTGGACAAAGGCCCGCAGTATGTACGGTGAGCACCTGCCGCAGATTGTTACGGACCGTCTGAACACAGAGCTTACATCAATTATTAAGAACGGCTTTGCCGTACTTTACGTAATTGCCGAACGTCTCGTGCATTACAGTGAAAGCCAGGGATACCTCGTAGGCTCACGAGGCTCCGTAGGTTCCTCCTTTGTTGCTGCAATGGGCGGTATTTCAGAGGTCAACGCTCTGCCTCCTCACTATTACTGCAAAAAGTGCAGATTCAGTGACTTTACAAACGTAAACGATGCGGGATCGGGCTTTGACCTGCCTGACGCCGTTTGTCCCGTCTGCGGTGAAAAACTGGAACTTGAAGGACATGACATCCCCTTTGAAACATTCCTTGGTTTCCACGGTGAAAAATCTCCCGATATCGACCTGAACTTCTCCGGTGACGTACAGGGAAGAGTTCACAAGTTCACTGAAGAACTTTTCGGCGCTGAAAACGTTTTCAAGGCAGGAACTCTTTCAACCCTTGCCGACAAGACCGCATACGGTTACGTAATGAAATATTACGAAAACAAGGGCCTGATGCTTCCGAGAGCCGAAATCGAGAGAATCGTCAGCCGCTGTATGGGCGTTAAGAAAACCACGGGTCAGCATCCGGGCGGTATCATAGTCGTTCCACGTGACCGCGACGTTTACGAATTTACTCCGGTTCAGCATCCCGCAGACGACCCGAAATCCAATATTGTAACCACACACTATGCTTTCTCGTATCTGCATGATACGATTCTGAAGCTTGACGAGCTCGGACACGATATTCCGACGAAATACAAGTATCTTGAAAAGTACAGCGGCGTTCCGATTGAAAGCGTGGCAATGAACGACCGTACCGTTTATAAGCTCTTCGAATCGACTGAACCTCTCGGAATTCCACAGATGGACAGAGAAGACCGCACGACACGTCCGCTCGGACTGAGCGTAGGTACGCTCGGTATTCCCGAAATGGGAACCAGCTTCATTCAGCAGGTTCTGCTTGATGCAAAGCCAAAGAACTTTGCCGACCTTCTTCAGGTTTCGGGACTTACGCACGGAACGGACGTATGGCTCGGAAACGCACAGGATCTGATTAAAAACGGTACCTGTACGATTTCAAAGGTTGTAGGTACACGTGACGGTATTATGCTTGACCTTATCCGGTACGGAGTTGAAAAATCCATGTCCTTCAAAATCATGGAAAAAGTCCGTAAGAACAAGAAGGGGGAAAAGCTTCCCGACGAGATGTTTGCAGCTATGAATGCCGCAAACGTTCCCGAGTGGTACCAGCAGTCGCTTCAGAAAATCAAATATATGTTCCCTAAAGCACACGCCGCCGCCTACGTTATGTCAGCCATACGTCTTGCCTGGTACAAGGTTCATCAGCCCGTTGCGTTCTACTGCGCCATGCTGACGGTTGCTCCTGAAGGCTTTGTCGGAGAGATTGCCGTTAAAGGTGCACAGGCCGTCAGGGATGAACTTCTTAGAATCGATAAGCTCGGTATGGATGCCACGGCAAACGAAAAGAAGACAGCCTCAACTATGCAGCTGGCTCACGAATGTCTGGTTCGCGGAATACGTTTTCTTCCCGTTGACCTCAATAAGTCCGAAGCCTCTCACTTTATCCCCGAAAACGGACATATCCGTATGCCGTTCACGGCTCTTGCGGGACTCGGCGAAGCCGTTGCCGAGAAGATTGTTGAGGAAAGATGCAACGCTCCTTTCTCATCAATCGAGGATCTTCGTGAAAGAGGCAAGGTAAATAAGGGACTTATCGATATGCTTCGAGACAATGGAGTGCTCAAAGGAATGAATGAATCCGACCAAATGTCGGTTTTTGACCTCCTTTAATGAATATTCAATCCATAATGTGAATATTATTCATTATTGGTTTAATTGTTATGGATTTTATTCAATTTAATCCTTGACAATATTCAACAGCAGTAGTATAATATATAAAAATTTTACAAAATACAAGGTTGGTTTATTTATTATGGACAAGAAAGAAATCAAAAAAGTAGTACTTGCTTATTCAGGCGGACTTGATACCTCAATTATCATTCCGTGGCTCAAGGAAAATTACAACAACTGCGAAGTTATCGCCGTTGCCGGTAATGTCGGTCAGGCTGATGAGCTTGACGGACTTGAAGAAAAGGCAAAGAAGACAGGCGCTTCAAAGCTTTACGTCTGCGATCTCACTGATGAATTCGCCGATGACTTCATCATTCCCACGGTAAAGGCCGGGGCTCTCTACGAAGAGTATATGCTCGGTACCTCTTTCGCACGTCCCATCATTGCAAAGAGACTCTGCGAAATTGCCAAGGCCGAAGGTGCTGACGCCATTGCACACGGCTGCACCGGTAAGGGAAATGACCAGGTAAGATTCGAGCTTACCATCAAGCACTTCCTGCCTGATATGACCATCATCGCCCCCTGGAGAGAATGGTCCATCAAGTCCCGTGAAGAAGAAATCGACTACGCAGAGGCTCACAACGTACCTCTTCGTATCACCCGTGAAACCAACTACTCAAAGGACAAGAATATGTGGCATCTGTCACATGAAGGTCTTGACCTTGAGGATGCGGGCAACGAGCCTCAGTATGAAAAGAAGGGATTCCTTGAAATGGGCGTTTCTCCCATTGATGCTCCCGATGTTCCTACTTATATCACTCTTGACTTTGAAAAGGGCGCTCCCGTAGCTTTCAACGGCGAAAAGATGAGCGCGAAGAATATCATTCTCAAGCTCAATGAGGTCGGCGGAGCCAACGGTATAGGACTTCTCGACATCGTAGAAAACCGTCTCGTCGGCATGAAGTGCCGCGGCGTTTACGAGACTCCCGGCGGAGCAATTCTGTATTTTGCTCACAACTATCTTGAAACCCTCACCCTTGATAAGATGACTGCCCATAAGAAGCAGGAGCTTGCAGTTACGTTTGCAGACCTTGTCTACAACGGTCAGTGGTTCACTCCTCTTCGTGAGGCTCTTTCAGCCTTTGTTGATTCCACACAGCAGCACGTTACCGGTAAGGTTAAGCTCAAGCTGTACAAGGGCAACATCATCAAGGCAGGCGTATGGTCCGACTGGGCTCTCTATTCCGAAGAGCTTGCCACCTTCGGTGAAGACCACGTATACAACCAGGCAGACGCCACCGGCTTTATCAACCTCTTCGGCCTTCCCATCAAGGTTCAGGCTCAGGTTGAAGCAAAGCAGAATAAGTAATAAAGAATGCGGGGCTGCCACTGACAGCCCCGTCTTTGTGCGGACTGCGCCGGATATTATGAATAATCGGCGGCGATAGTCGGATACAGTCAATTATTTGCTTTTCTATCTCATAAAGCATCGGTTACCCGTTGATTTTTCCGTACCGATGCCGAAAGAAACGGAGTATTATTATGTCAACGAATAAAATGTGGGCCGGGGTTACGGCGGGAATTACAGACG
>DCGL01000002.1:0-179 GCA_002314565.1 Clostridiales bacterium UBA1779 | reverse complement strand
TGTACCGTCAGGACATTACGGGCAGTATTGCACATGCCCGGATGCTTGCAATGTGCGGAATTATTGCCGAAGAAGATAAGAATGCGATTATTACCGGACTTGAAGGCATTCTTGCGGATATAGACAGCGGTAAGCTGCAGATAGATATGGAAGCCGAAGACATTCATATGTTTGTCGAG
>DCGL01000112.1 GCA_002314565.1 Clostridiales bacterium UBA1779 | reverse complement strand
CGTCTGATCGACTGGCAGATCGAAAGCGGCATCGACGCTCTGGTGATTGCCGGCACCACCGGTGAAGGCTCCACTTTAAGTGATACCGAACACCGTCAGGTTCTGCGCTACGCCGCAGAAAAGATCGCCGGCCGCGTTCCCGCCATTGCAGGTACCGGCTCCAATGACACCGCCTACGCCATTGACCTGACACGCCACGCCTGCGAAATCGGTTACGACGGCATGCTGCTTGTTACTCCTTATTATAATAAGGCAACCCAGAAGGGACTTGTAAAATCCTTCACTGCCATTGCCGACGCAAGCACCAAGCCCTGCATTCTTTACAACGTTCCCTCAAGAACCGGCGTCAATATCGAACCCGAAACCTACGGAGCCCTTGCCGACCACCCGAATATCACTTCAATCAAGGAAGCCGGCGGAAATCTTTCAAAGATTATGGAAACAATGAGAATCGTCGGCGACAGACTCGACCTGTATTCCGGCAACGACGACCAGATAGTCCCGCTTCTTGCCGTAGGCGGAAAAGGAGTCATATCCGTTCTCTCAAATCTAATGCCGAAGAAAACCGTAGAGATGTGCGACACCTTCTTTGCCGGCGACCTTGCAGGAGCCATGAAAATGCAGCTCGAACTGCTTCCTCTTATAAACGCACTCTTCTGCGAAGTCAATCCCATACCCGTCAAGGCAGCGATGGCCGCCATGGGATATTGCAAAAACTATCTGCGTCTTCCTCTGACGGAGATGGAGGACAATCACCGCGAAAGATTGCTTGAACTTATGCGTGAACAGGGGTTGAAGGTATGAAAATCATTTTGAACGGAGCCCTCGGCCATATGGGAGCCGAGCTTGAAAAGGCAGCAGCCGAAACCGGATGCGACGAAATTGCGGCACGCGTTGACAGATGCGCAGCCGGAGGCTGTTATTCTTCCATTTCGGACTTCACGGGAAAGGCCGACGTCATTATCGACTTTTCCCATCACGGTGCAACCGAAGAGCTGACAAAATTTGCAGTAAGCCGCCGAATTCCTCTCGTTGTCTGCACCACCGGTCAGACCGAAGATGAGCTCGAAATCATCAGCCGCGCTGCCGAAAAGATACCCGTTTTCAAAAGTGCCAATATGTCAATCGGAGTTGCAATGCTCGTAAAGCTTGCCGCCGAAACCGCCGCACTTTTCCCGGATGCAGATATTGAAATCGTCGAAACGCATCACAACCGCAAGCTTGACGCTCCGAGCGGAACCGCCCTGCTCATTGCAAACGCAATAAAGGCGGTACGTGAGAACTCCTTCTTCAGAATAGGGCGCTCCGGCCAGCAGAAACGCGCAAAGAACGAAATCGGAATTCACTCTCTGCGTATGGGAAACGTCGTCGGAATTCACGAGGTTCACGTATGTACCGCTTCCCAGACAATCACTCTTAAGCACGAAGCCCACAACCGCGCACTTTTTGCCGAAGGAGCTCTCGCTGCCGCCGAATTCCTCATCTCAAAGCCCGCAGGCCTTTACGATATGAACAGCCTGCTTTCCGACAGATAAGAGCTGCCTGTTTTCACGTATGATTCAGGAAACGGTGCCGAACAGTTCAATGAAAGGAACCTCACAATCATGATCAGAATAGGAATTTCAGGCTACGGAAACCTCGGCCGCGGTGTCGAAGCCGCCGTTGCCGCCGCCCAAGATATGCAGCTCGTTGCAGTTTTCACACGCCGCGACCCCGAAAGCGTAAATTTATGCACCGCGGGCGTTCCGGTCGTCTCTTTTGACAAAATAAAGGAGTACAAAGATAAAATCGACGTCATCGTCAATTGCGGAGGCAGTGCAACCGACCTGCCGCTGACCACCCCCGGCATTGCCGAAGATTTCAACGTAATCGACAGCTTTGACACGCATGCCCGCATACCGGAGCACTTTGCAAACGTCGATGCTTCTGCCCTCAAGGGCTCAAAAACCGCCATCATATCCGTCGGCTGGGACCCGGGTATGTTTTCAGTTAACCGCGCATATATGAATGCCATACTTCCCGACGGCGCAGACTATACCTTCTGGGGTCGTGGGGTTAGCCAGGGACACTCCGATGCAATCCGCCGCATTCCCGGGGTTGTTGATGCAAGACAGTATACCGTTCCGATTGACGAAGCCATGCAGCGCGTACGCAGCGGTGAACAGCCTGTGCTTTCAACCCGCGAAAAGCACCGACGTGAGTGCTACGTCGTCGCCGCGCCCGGCGCCGACATTGCCTCAATTGAAAATCAGATAAAGACCATGCCGAACTATTTTGCCGATTATGATACGACCGTCACGTTTATTTCGATGGAAGAACTGAAAGAAAAGCACTGCGGCATTCCTCACGGCGGCTGCGTCATCCGCACGGGTTACACGAACGGACGCAAAAACGCCCACACGATTGAGTATTCACTGAAGCTCGATTCAAATCCCGAATTTACGGGCAGTATACTTTGCGCATACGCAAGAGCAGCGTATCGCCTCGCCTTGCGCGGTGACTTTGGCTGCAAAACCGTCTTCGACGTAGCTCCGGCCTTGCTGCTTGAACAGTCACCGGAGTATATGAGAGCTCATATGCTCTGACCTGCTATTTTTGCAAAGCAAAAATACAGGCAAATCCGTGGGTAGGCCGATACATAAAGAGAGAGGGACTCCTAAGTTCCCTCTCTTTTCTTGCCTTCCCCACAGGGGAAGGTGGCAAAGTCGGCATGGTCCGACTTTGACGGATGAGGCTTCATTTTGGCCTACCCGACAGGGTACCGGCATAGCCGGGATTCGCTTCGCGAATGTGAACCTGCGGCCTCAAGAGTCGGAGTCTTGCGCGCTATCCAGCTGTGCCACGGGTAGATTTTAGCTTATTATTTTACAACAAGAAGTGCTTTCGGTCAATGAATATACTGAATATACAACATCATAAAATTTCATTTTGATTATTGACAATTGCATTTTTGCAATGTATAATATATACAATCCCATCAAATAGTCAAAGGAGAAATATTATGTCTTGGAAGGAAAAGGTCTTAGACCTAATGCAAAAAAAAGACTTATCACAAAAGGATTTGGCAAGGTTAAGTGGAATTACAGAAAGTTCAATTTCGAGATATCTTCGAAGCGAACAGCGCCCCAGACTCGACATAGTAGTAAATATTGCAAAGGCACTAAATGTTGAAACTACATATTTGCTTGATGAAGCGGACAAGTCCATATCTGCTTATAATGCTATCTCTACTGCAGTTGCCAGATATGGAGCCGAACTGACACCCGAAGAGAAAAACAAACTTATTTCTTTGATTTTAGGCTCTATGAACTGATGTACAGAAGCGGTGAAAATTACGACAAGATGGCGGAACTTGTTGGACAAATATACATTGATTATGACATTCATTCTTTCCCAATAGATGAAAAAGAAGTTTGTCATAAAATGGGAGTCTGCTTGTTGCCATACAGCGAGTTCCCGATAGAGGAACGTGAGCTATTGAAAAAGAAATCTCTTTCCGGATTTTATGTTCCACCGACATATAACTCTCCGCCTATGATTTTCTTTAATAACAATATAGATGAAGGAGGCTCTGAGGGGAATATGAGAAGGAACATTTTCCATGAGATCAGGCATTATGTATGTGAAGACACTGATGAAAAAACCGAAAATGACGACCTTGCGGATTACTTTGGTAAATATTTTCTCGCTCCAATATCCTATTTGATTGCATTGAATATTACAAACATCAATCAGATAGTTGCTGATTTTGCTGTTGATTATGATATGGCTACTTATATTGTGAAAAATCTCCGTAATAGACGTAACCGGTATGGTGATACATTATTTGATTATGAAAAGCCTTTGCTAAAACATTTGTTAAAAAGTCAATACGATGATGTTATTTGTCAAAGTCACAAATAATATTTAACTTTGAAACGAAAGGAAGTGGTTCACTTGAGTGTTTTTGTAAAAAGAAAGCACTATTTTAATTGCGGCAACAATCAAAACAGTGCAGACTCCGAGCATTTCTACTCATCATTCGTGTGAGTAATTCTACTATATCTCGGAAAAAAAGTCAAGTCTTTTCGGCAAAAAAGCTCGACAAAGCACATTATTCTTTTTCAAGTGTGAATATCCGGGTATTTCTGCTCGTCATTCGTAAGATTGAAATACCTTGGAGATTCATCCTCAAGACAAAATACTATAAAGTCTCAGTGTCTTGCTGTATGAGCAAAAAGGAGGATTGTTATGATCCTAATTAGGTATTTCCATGCGAAAAATAACCAGTAAACAACTCTGTCCCAACGGGAGTGTCGAAAGGAATAGTATCGACATCCCGAACAAGTTGAACTATGGTATTGCAGATTTGTTGAATCAATCATTTCTGAACGAATATGATTTGCCGATTCACCATTGTGACCCTTCTGTTTATCCGGATTATATAGCATTGAATTGTGAACCGTCTGCTTTCCACAAAACGCCGCTGACTGCTGTGGCATTTTACACTTATGACCGTGCTTTTGACAAGATTGACGGCCTTTACAACGCCATCTACTATAAGAATAATAGGCTCCTTGAAAAATACAAAAATCTATACAGGGGTGTCGCTTTTGTAATTGCTCCGGATTATTCTATGTTTGATGATATCTGGCATTTTGAAAACGAATATAGGCTTTTCAAAGTACGCATCATTATTCTTTGGTTCGTTCTGGAAATCGGAGCCGTTGTTATCCCCAATGCAACGTACCTTTCTGTAGACAAGCTTGATTTGTATATGAGTGGTTTTGAAAAGTGTACCGTAATGTGTTTCAGTACCAAAAGCCACGTCAGATATGCGAGTGACAGACAGCGAATTAAAGAAACAGTAAGATATGCAGTCGATCACTTTCCATTGAAAACCATTCTTGTTTATTCTGTTTGCGGGAAAGACAAAACGTCACTTAGCTTGTTTGACTATGCGATTGTCAAAGGAATTGATGTTCTCATTGTTGATAATACCATGCGTCGTCGGAATCAGCGTGCATCAAAGGGGGCGATTGCATGAGTAGCGGAAAAACCAGCGGAATCAGCAACGGCACCAACGGAGCTCAGGAAAATATTGAACAATTGAATTCGGAAACGGCGGCAATCGAAAACGAGCAACGCCTTTCCAATATTGTTTCTCTTCCAAATGACATTTCTCAAATCAATCATATTTTCGGAGACCGAGAAGGCCATATTATCGATACTCCTGAGAACAGAAAATTACTTACAGATTTAGCAAATGACAAAAGCAAGTTTATTGGGAAAGATAAATATGGTAACTTCTGGAATGCTGATACAACAAGTGACGGGTTTCAAAATTGGGTACGTTATCAAGGCACGACTATAAATGAGGGCGGAAGAAACACATTCCCGCGTCTTTGGAATAATGAGACCGGTTATTACAACAATCCGGTTAAAAGGAGAAAACAGAAATGAACCAATTTGAATTATTTTGTATGATTTTCTTTGTCCTTGATGCAGAATGGGACGATACCGGAGATGCTGTTGTCGGCGAATATCTCAGCAGTGCCAATCCATTCCTTTTTTCAGATAAAAGTTCCGCTGATCCTACAATATTTGCTCATTTTTGTGATGTGATAGATGAGAACATTACCATTGAAAACAGCTTTTCACTTGCAAAAAAATACATCTCAGATTTGAACAATATTAATGTTACTATAGCGTTCAATTCAATTAGCGAAACAGACTGGCATGATAGTGTTTCTGATTATCTGTCACAGGAACATAAGGGACAAGGATAATTCTAAGATTTTTTGTGGCCTACCCGACAGGGTACCGGCATAGCCGGGATTCGCTTCGCGAATGTGAACCTGGGTTTTGCAAGCAAAACCCAGGCAAATCCGTGTGGGTAGGTCGATATACAAAAACAGCAGGGCTCCCTGAGCCCCGCTGCTTTTGTATATTGGCCTACCCGACAGGATTTGAACCTGCGGCCTCAAGAGTCGGAGTCTTGCGCGCTATCCAGCTGTGCCACGGGTAGAGTCGAAGCTTAATTATTATACAACAAGCAGTGCTTTCTGTCAAGGGAAAAACACTTGACAAGATAAGGCACAGATATTATAATTATTCCATACTTTTTAGACTCCTATTATTATCTGAAAGGAACAAAATTATGAGAAAAGTACTTAGATTCCCTGGCGGTCTGCGCAAATGCATAACGCTCAGCTACGACGACGGAGTTGAGTCAGACATCAGACTCATTGAAATATTGAAGAAAAACGGCATGAAGGGCACCTTCAACTTAAACAGCGGAGCCTTTGCTCCCGAAGGAACGGTTTACAGCGACAGCGCCATTCACCGCACTATGACAGAATCGCAGGTCGTAAAGACGTACACGAATTCAGGCATGGAGGTTGCCACACACGGCTATACGCATCCTTACCTTGAAAGACTTGCGGAAGAAAACTGCACCTTTGAACTTATGGCTGACAGAATGAAGCTTGAACAGCTGTTCGGGTGCACTGTCAGAGGACATGCCTATCCCTTCGGAACCTATTCCGCAAACGTAATCGACATTGCAAAGAAATGCGGCATCGTTTACGCGAGAACAACCAAAACGACTGAAAAATTCGATCTTCCTGTTGAACCTCTTGCATGGAACCCTACCTGCCATCACAACAACCAGAGACTTATGCAGCTGCTTGACAAGTTCCTTGCCGATACCGGCGAAGGCACAAGACTCTTCTATGTATGGGGACACAGCTACGAATTCTTAAGTGACAAAAACTGGAACGTCATCGAGGATTTCTGCGAAAAAGCCGGAAACCGTGATGACATCTGGTATGCGACCAACATTGAAATCATCGATTATCTAACAGCCTTCTATTCACTGATTAACTCAGCTGACGGAAGAACGATTTACAATCCCACAGTCACGACAATTTATTTCAAGGCTGCCGGCGGCGGTGTAAAGAACGAAAAAGAATACGTAATCGGTCCCGGTGAAACGATTCACATCGACTGACGCAAAGCTTTGCAATTGCATTCTTTTATAATATCACGCCTCAAAAAGAATGCAGTCAAAGACATAAGAATAAGAAATTGCATTCTTTTGTTAATAATATATTATCAAAGAATGCCGCCGAAGGCAAAACGATGGCGTATGACAGGGGTATATCCGACTTGCGTCGTGGTTCTCTTATGACAGGAGAACCACGACACAAGCCCGGTATCCATCTGTCATATTTCAAAAAAGATGACAAAAGACCCCGACGCAAGTCGGATAGTCCCTTGTCATCTTTTTTTATTATCCCCACAGGGCAGTGAGCATAGGAATTATCTGCTTTTTGCGGCTCATGACACCGGGAAGGAAGACGTAGCCGTCGACCGGCTCGACGCCGAAGGCCTGGCTGATGATTTCAGGCTTGCAGATAAAATAGAGGTGAGAGCCCTCGCGAAGCAGGTCGGTGACCATAAGCATTACCATATCAAGCTTTGCGTCACGCTTGACAGAAGCCATATAATCCATAAATTCCGAGCGGCGCTTTTCAATCCATTCGACACTGTCACAGGTGATCTGGCCGACACCGAGAGTCTGCTCTGAAATGTTGAAGAGCTTGTAATCGGAATTAAACAGTTCCTCAACGGACTTGTTTTCATCGTTTGAGGATGAGAACAGTTCCCTTCCTATTTCTTCAATGCTGACCTTTGCAACGCGGCAGAGCCTTTCAGCCATCGCAACGTCCTTCTTCGTACAGGTCGGCGATTTGAACATAACCGTATCCGACAGGATGGCGGAGGCCATAAGTCCCGCCAGCTGCTGCGACGGCATTACACCGCGTTCAATAAACATCGAGGCAATGATGGTGGTTGTAGAGCCGACCGGCTCGTTTCGTACTGAGATAGGCTGGCCCGTCTGTATGTCCGCAAGGCGGTGATGGTCGATAATCTCAAGAATTTCAACCTGATCGAGAAAAGGAACGGACTGTGAAATCTCGTTATGATCAACAAGAACAACCTGTTTTTTCTTCGGTCTGAGCATGTGAAGACCGGAAATCATTCCGACAACCTTTTCGTTTTCGTCAACGACAGGGTAACTGCGGTATTTTGATTCGAGCATTTTCTCTTTGACGTCATCCACGTATTCGTCAAGATGAAAATAAACCAGCTTGTCTCTGTGGCAGATTCTCTTGCAGGGTGTCGCCTCAAAAATCTTTCTTGCAACCGCGCGTGCGGAATGCGGGGTGGAAATCACGCATACGTTTCCCGGAATTTCGCGCCATTCGGCTTTGATTTCGGAATGGCAGATAACAATGCACGCAACCCCTGCTGAAAGAGCTGTTTCTATTATTTTTGAGTTGGCAGCGCAGATAACAATGCTTTCGTGAGTCAGCTCGGCAATAAGGCCCTCGTCCGACTCTATTGCAATAACTACGTTTCCGGTAAGTTCGGTTACGGTGCAGAGAAATTCGTTGACAAGATGACCTTCAAGCGCGTTTACCAGGTTGAAAACGGGCAGTTCTTCAACGTAGTTGTGCTCAATTGTCATCATATCGTATTCGGCTATATCGCTCTTCGTGATAATTCCCGACAGTCTTCCGCTTTCATCGGCTACGGGAAGTGTCGAATACTGACTCTTTTCCATAGATACCCAGGCAAATTCATTCGTCGAATTTTCACCGATTACAGGGGGCCGGTCAAAATCCAGGTCTCTGACCTGAGCACGAAGATTTTTGACGAATTCCGGAGCCTCAAACCCGAACTTGTCGAGCATACGTCTCGTCTCGTCGGTGACGGAGCCCAGACGTACGGCGCGGTATTCAAGCTGGCCGAGGGAGTGCTGCAGTGCAGCATAAGACATCGCCGCAACTATCGAATCGGTATCCGGGTTGCGGTGACCTGTTACAAATATTTCGCTCATATTTACGACCATAACTTTCTTTTGGGATTGTGGCAGGCTTTCCGAAGCAAAATTGCCGGTGTTCAGCCGACAAAAGCCGCAACGCTGAGAAAAAAGACTTTTTCATTCAATCCTTTTCTTCCCCAAATAAAAACTTTTGAAATAAAAATTATGAAAACCGCTGTGAGTATCCGTGATAACACAGCGGTTTTCCACGTAAAGTCAATCAGCAGAGCTTGAATGCAACTTCAATCTCGCGGATTTCTTCCTCGCTGATGGGAACGATGGTTCCCTTCATTGAAGCGATATCGCAGAGGGATTCTGCACCGAATTCCATAACCTCAAGTCTGTCGTAGGTGTTGAGAGGAGTGGTGCCGGCGACGATTACGCAGTCGTTGTCGATAATGGCAATCGGGTTCTTCATACTGATGCCGTCGACGATTTTATCGGGATTCTTCGTAACAGTACCGTAAGGATAACGTACGGTGTTGCGCATGAAAATATAGCCTTCCGGAATCATGTGTGAGTTGAATTCGGCTCCTGTTACGGCAAAGCCCATGATGTAAGGGGCACGGGCGACGATAACTGTGTCGATATCCCTGTGGGCAGCAAGAATCTTTCCGATAAGCTCTGAATAAACGGAAGGAGTTTTTCCTGCTTCGCACTTGTCACCTTCTACTCTTACGAGCATATCGGGTGTAAGTCTTGCTCTGTCTTCGCCTTCGGGAGTGATGATGAATCCGTCGCCGCAGCGTGAAGCATATACGCCTGTGGCAGCAGTGAACATATTGTGTCCGCAGGCACGCAGCGTCTTGTCAACGATATCGGCTCTGAGCGCTTCGTCATCTTTTCCGCCTTCAAGTGCTGCATACACCTTAGCTGCAGGCTGCTCTTTGAGTTCTTCCTTTGAAAGAACCTTTGCTTCGCGGCCGAGCATTGAAGCTGCAATTCCGGTTCTTGCGGAATAATCGAGAGCTTCGAACATCTGGAAGGCCTTTTCAAGACTGTCGGCACCAAGGCAGACGCCGTGGTTTTCAAGAAGAACGGTGTCGCAGCCCTTCTTAAATTCAGCTGCCATCAGATCTCCGAGTTTCTGACTTCCGGGAAGAGCGTATTTTGCAATGGCAATCTTTCCGCAGATTTCGGAAACGCCCGGGAAAATATCCATTTCGGGAAGCTTGCGCTCAAGGCTGTAAGCAACCAGAGCGGCGGGGTGAGCATGAAGTACGGCATGCAGGTCGGGGCGTGAGCGCAGAATTGCAAGATGGAAGGGATATTCCGACGATGGCTTGTGCTTACCGTGGACGGTTCCGTCGGGTGTTACCCACATAATGTCCTCTTCGGTAAGATGCGCCTTGTCAATGCCGGAGGGCGAAATCCAGAGGACTCCGTTTTCGTCCATAATGGAAAGATTTCCGCCGGAGGTTGTTGTCAGCTTTGAGTTGTAAAGTCTTGTCATCACGGCAGCAATCTTCTGTGCCGGATTCATGTTAATAAGTTTCATCTATTTGCCTTTCAAAATAAAATATCACTTCAGCAGCTGTTCGACGAGGGTAACTGCCCCGCTGACAGCCATAAAAATATAAACGATTTTTCGCAGCATTTCGGGACTGAGCTTCTTATACACCTTTTCGCCGAGGTAATTCCCAAGAAGAATACCGAGCAGACCGAAGGCTGAAAGCACAAGAACAAGCGTCGTCACATAGCCTTTTACAGCCTTGACCCCAAAGCCCCAAAGATTTGTAATCAGGAAAAAGGTCTGAATTGTTGCAATATATTCGTTGTTGTTATTCTTTGCCGTTGCAAGAAAATAAACGACAACCGGCGGGCCTCCCATAGCAAAGAGACCGCTCATAACGCCTGACAGCGTGCCGCAGGCAAGTCCGGTCGGAACGTTGTCACTGACTTTGACCTTCTTCGAGAAAAAGAGGAACCAGAGGCTCAATACGATAAGCGCAATTCCGAGAAGGATGAACATAAGGGAAGGCGTTTTCTTTCCGAGCATTTCAAAGACCAGGAAAATCGCAACGTTCACGACCAGTGCCGGAATCAGAGGATTTCCCATCTTCTTGAAATTGCAGTATTTCCACATCTTGATAACGACGACAGTCGTGCAGAAAATCGAAAAGATGCCCGAAAGTGTCGTTGCTTCCCAGTACGTGTCACAGATTCTCACAAGGAAAATCATAGCGAAAATTCCGAATCCGAAGCCGGCAACTCTCTGAATGAAGCTGCCGACACAGGCAACGGCGATTATGGCGAGAATTGCACCCCAGTGAGAGGCAAGCTAGGAAATAACCGTGTCTAAAAATCCCATAATCTCACCCGTCATCCGTTATCCGACATTTTGGTGATTTTATCGAGTTTGTCACCGCAGGCCTTGAGTATTTCGGCTCCGCCTATGACGCAGACGGTTGAATGCGCGCAAATATAGTCAAGCAGGTCGGCGCTTTCGCGAAGCTTGGCGGCATCTGTCTTCAGCATCTCTTCACGTCTCTGCTCAAGCAGTGTGAAAGGAAGCTCGGAAAGCCACATGTTTTCGGCATTTGACGATTCAGAAGCCGGGGTAAGAAGCGGATTTGCAGACCCGTAGGCCGCAATGACAAAGTTCTCAAAATCGTTTTCATCTGCAACTTCGCGCAGATGGTCGGCGGCCTTTGTGTAGACGTCAAGTGAATTTGCGCAATGCGGGTCTCTGTAGGATGAGAAGGCAACACCGGCGGCACGGCTGATATTCAGCCAGGTTCCGTAGGCCCCTCCCTTTACTCTTACCTCATTCCACAGATAATCGTAAGAAATAATCTGGGATGTAACCGAGCATGAACCGTCATATACGAAATCATCGGGGCAGTAGCCTGCCATGGCGGCAAATCCGATCTGAGCGGGAATTTCAATGCCCTCATTGAACTTTGCAAGCTTTCCGCGTCTGAATGCGGGACCGGCCTTTTCACCTTCGTGAATTCCGCTGAAGAGCTTTTCAAGCCATTCGTCACCGGCATTTTCGGTAATACTTACGGCCATTCTTGAACGGTTGAATATTTTGGCAGTTACTTTCTCCATATCTGCGACAACGGCTGCCGTTCCTTCGGCTTCAAGCTTTTCGCGCAGTTTTCTGAAGTATTTCAGTGATTCAAAGCCCGAGAGCAGCTCGTTGACGTAAGCATGCTCTGACATTCCCGCCTTTGCTCTCTTCGTTGCAAAAGCATGACCTGAGGTCTTCAGCCTGCTCTCATAGACATTTATTCTGTGTCTGACATGAATCAGAATTTCGTTTTCGTCGTTATATACCGTCTCATTAATCACTTCGAGCAGATGTTCGAGCAGCATATCTTTTTTGCTCTCAAGCACACTGAAGAAAAATGAGAAGTCCAGTCTGTGCTTCGTATCATCCGAATCAGCGCCGATTTTTGTTGAAGAAATACCGGTATAGAACGCACCGAGGTCGCGTTTCTGAATATGAAGTATCTGCTGGGCAGTGTGTTTCTTCGTTCCGATATCACCGATGATTTCGTCGACAAGCAGCATGGTGTTCAGCTCATCATTCGTAATATCGTCCATATTGAACAGAACACGGCCGTATACAATACCGTTTGTATCCTGCGGGTTGCGAAGCAGGGGACGTCCGCAGAACGTGTCGATTTTTGCACGGACGGGGGGAACCTTTTCAGTGAGATCCGATATCTTCAGTCTCGGAAGCTTTGCCACGTCCTCTTCCCTGTCTTCCGTTGCCTGAAAACGCTTCAGTTCGGCAAGGTCGTCTTCAACTTTTTTGCGTTCCCATTTGCTCCAGCTCTCAGATGCTTTTCTGCATCTTTCGGCCTCGGCGGCAAGCTGTTCGGCGGCAAGAGTCTTTGACGGAAGCAATACGACGGATGCAGTATGGCGACAGGTAAAGAACATATCTTCAAGCAGGTTTTCATAGAACCGGCTTCCGTCATTGATCTTTTCACGAAGCTGCTTCAGAATTTCATTGTTGTCAAAGACAGAGGCAGGATCACCGCCGTACAGCCAGGCATTCATTGAATTGAGGCAGTTCCCGAGTCCCTTCAGACCGTCCTCCTGCTCTCTCTGGTTGAATTCGTAGGCATTGAGAGTTGCTTCAAGCTCTTCTTTATCTATGCCGTTTTCGATCTGATTTCTGAGCTCCTTCTCAATTAAAGCCCAGAGCTTATCTTTGTTCTCTGCGTCGGTATTCTTGATTTTTATGCAGACGGGAATCTGCTGAATTCCGCCGTCGACAAACATACTGACGTCTTCTGCAAGTCCGCTTTCAAGCACTGCCTTCTTGACGGGGGCCTCGTTGTTTCCGCACAGAACGTCGAAAAGCAGATCGGCGGCACCGAATTTCAGATGTTCGCGGAAGTCTCCGATAACGTAACCGCGGCAGAGCATTGTCTTCTTTTCGGCTTTTTCGTCATCCCCGATGGGATAAAATACCGTCTTTTCGGGGGCTTCAACCGGCTGCTGGAAAGGGATATCCGCATTGACTTCGATTCTGTCGTATTCAGAAAGGAAGGAGTCCAATTTTTCGAATACGGGATCAAGGTCGATAATACCGTCAAGGAAGATTCTTGAATTGGTCGCTGAGTAGAAACGCTGATGGTTTTCACGGTATTTTTCGTAAGTCAGCTCTGTGATATGTTCGGGGTCACCGCCGGACTCTTTTGAGTAGCAGTTTTCAGGGAAAAGAGAACGGTAAAGTTCTCTGAAAATGATTCTGTCGGCTGAGGCATAAGCGCCCTTCATTTCACTGTAAACGACACCGTTGGCGCTGGCTTTTCCTTCGTCATCAATATCCCAGTGCCAGCCCTCCTGACGGAAAGCAAGCGGATTTCTGATGCTCAGCGGATGAAAAACCGCGTCAAGATAGACGTCCATCAGATTAAGAAAATCCTTTTTATTGCGGCTGCAGATGGGGTAAACCGTCTTGTCGTTATAGGTCATGGCGTTGAGGAAGGTATTGACCGAGCTCTTGATGAGTTCGACAAAGGGCTCCTTTACCGGGTACTTATCGGAACCGCAGAGAACGGAATGCTCGATAATGTGGAATACACCCGTATCGTCATCGGGAACGGTCTTGAAGCCGATTCCGAAGGTCATATTGGCATTGGCATCTTCCCTTTCGAACCAGACAAGGTCGGCCCCGTTTTTCTCGTACTCCATACGCCACATTTTTGCCTTGATTTCTTCAAGCTCTGTGACTGATTTTACTCTGAAACCGTGAAATAAATCATTAACTTTCATTCTGTTCCTCACGTATAGTTGATAAGTTTTGCCATACAATTCAGATGTCAGGGGGACAATCCGACTCGCGTCGTGGTCTTTTGTCGTCTGAAAAGCCTCATCCGTCAGGCCAAAGGCCTGACACCTTCCCCCGTGGGGAAGGCAAGATGAATTATACAAAAATAATATTGACATATTATTGTATCATTTTATCAGCTGGAAATCAAGATATTATATTAATAAATATGTGATAATGCAGTGTGTATACAAATATGATAATACTTTGTGTATTTATACATAATAATACATTGTGTAATTTTCAAACTGCAAAACAGCCGGTCGGGGAAACCCGGCCGGCTGTTTTGCGTTATTTAATATTATCCGTTTGCAATCCTCTTCTTGAGTCTGACAAGGTCAAAGATATCGATGTTACCGTCACCGTTTACGTCGAGATTTACGTTTCCGGTTTCAACTGTCTGACCTGAGAGCAGCTTCTGAAGCTTTACAAGGTCGAATATCGTGGGAACGACTTCCTGTTCGCCTTCGCCTTCAGCCTTCTCAATGATGAAGACCTTCTTAATCTTGCCATCGTAGTTTCCGATTCCCGAAACAACAGCGGTGGCTGTGCCGGCATTTACGTTGTTTGCAAATGTCAGCTTGTAATCAACGTCCTTAACAAGGACCTTTTCGCCTTCACTTACCGTGACGGCAGGGGTTACGGTGTAGCCTGTGTACTTCTGGTTTGCAATTTCTGATACTGTCCATCCTGAAACGGAAGCAGGAGCAATTGTGAACCATCTTACTGTCTGGCCGCAGTAGCAGCCCTTACCCGTGATGATGATACGGGCTGTACCCTGACCGGCATTTACGTTGTCAAGGTAAGCTACTTCATAGTCAGTGCCTTCAACAAGCTTCTTGCCATTGTATGATGCAGCGATGTAGTCGGCCTTGATTTCGCTTCCGGTGTATACGCCGTAGGCACTGAAGTCAATATCTGCGAGAGAAATTTCTGCAGAGTAAACGTTTACGCAAATTCCGTTTTCAAATACCATATTGTAGTTGCGGGCAAGGAATGCGCCGTTATCTGCAAGTGTGAGAGTTCCCTTGAAAACGAGCTGGCTGCCGAGTGTCCATGAATCAAGTACGGGAGCTCCTGCAAGGGCTGCTTCTTCACCGTATGCAGCTCCTTCGAAATTCCAGATAATTTCAGCGCCGTTATTGCCGAACAGAACGTCCTGATCCTTTGTGGCGGAAACCGTCAGATCGGCCTTATTGACAGTCAGGTCGCCATAGCACGTGGTGATATTGTAGTTCTGAGCCTTGGTGCCTGCATTGAGTAT
>DCGL01000081.1 GCA_002314565.1 Clostridiales bacterium UBA1779 | reverse complement strand
ACGGACTGCTCTTGCCCGTTGCTGTTCTCCTATGCCGCTGCTGTCTGATTTCCTGCACCTTATCATAGACTTCCTGTGAGATAATTGCAGGATGGGTGTTGTAGAAAATCCTTTGATTCTCTTCCGGATTTTCCCGCTGCTTTTTATCCCAAATGGAATTGGTATAGGTTTTGAAATTGACAGTTGCACCGATGTATTCTTTGCGCTGAAGAATATTGACGATGGTGCTTTCATGCCAGCGGTAAGGATTCTCCGGCTCGGTGTGCGGCGTCTTTATGCCCTGCCCGGTTTTGTAAGCGGTGGGCGTGAGAATCTTTTCCCGTTCAAGCTGATCTGCGATTTGGCTCGGGCCTCGTCCGTTCATGCAGAGCGTGAAAATCTTTTTGACCACCTGCGCCGCTTCTTCGTCAATGATCCATTTTGTTTTATCCGCCGGGTCTTTGCGATAGCCATAGGGCACATGAACGGTCAATCTCTCTCCGCGCTCACCCTTTGCCTTTTGCACCGCACGAATCTTTCGGCTCGTGTCCTTTGCAAAGAATTCGTTGAACCAGTTTTTGATACCGGCAATATCGCTTTCGGTGCTGTTCATGTTGATGGTGTCAAAATGGTCATTGATTGCGATGTACCGGACATCGTTCTGCGGGAAAGTATAGTTGATGTACAGCCCGGTCATTGCAGAGTTTCGTCCAAGTCTTGAAAGGTCTTTTGTAATGACTGTGCCTACATTGCCTGCTTCAATCTCCGCAAGCATTTTCTGGAAGCCAGGACGGTCAAAGCTCACGCCGCTGTATCCGTCGTCGATGAAAAACGTTGGAGAGGGGAAGCGATGATCTCGTGCGTATTGAAGCAAAATGGATTTTTGATTCTGGATAGAATTCGACAAATCTTCCTTGCCGTTCTTCTTTTCCTCTTTGTTGTCCTCCACGGACAATCTGCAATAAAGTGCTGTGATTTTATCTGTTGCCCTTAACATAGTATCCTCCTTCGGTTGGGCAACTGTCTGTACAGGATTGGGTTCTTGGATTATATCAAAAGAGGTGTCGTTGTTCATTCGCCATCCTCCGTGATACCTGATTCATCATCGGCAGCGTTCTGCTCCATGATGCGTTGGAGCTTTTTGTCGAGGGTTTCCGTTCCCTCATAACTGCCGGTAACGGTGTACTCTGTTCCGCCGATCTCATCCACGATCGTCACATCCGGCAGCCAGAACGCTGACGGATTCTTCACGACAATATTGCCGTTTTCATCGAAAGAAACATCATGCCCGGGAGCATCATCGGGACGGGGCTCGACCTCGGCGTAGGGATCGGGATTGGAGAAATAGTATTCAGTGGCGGGTTTCTCATCCGCCTGACAATTTTCCTCGGCGAACAGGTCATCGAGTTCTTCGGAGGTCAATTCGATACCCTCGTCATTTTCCTTTTCGTCCATATTGCGATACTCCTTTCGGTAGTTCTGTTATTCGATTCCTATCATGTTCATAAAGAAATAGCACAGGCTCGGCAGCATATCAAGGCACCGGCTGTCGCCTTGCCTCGCAGCTTTGACATGCTTCCGAGCCTGCGCTGTCGGGCAGACAAGGCGGCGGTTGCCGCCGATTTCCATTTAAAAATGACATCTGTCAACATGGGGAACGATGAATTTTCCAGCCCGCTGAAATATAAACTGAAAAAGGTCAAACATACTGTGCAAGCAATGCTTGCGTGTACACACAAGCGCAGAACTTATTGGGGAACGCCCCAAACCCTTTGACGATTTTTTCAAAATCGGCTGTGCTCCGGCGGAGCTTTTCTGTTAGTCCAGTTGTGCAAGCGACATAAGGATTTTGTTTATACCATCGTAAATCTCCGCTTGATTATTCTTAATTTCTTCAATGTCAGCTTCATAGATTCTGTCGGTTTCATTGAGGCGCTTGGCAATCTGATTTTCGCTGTTTGCAATCCGTTTCATCTGTGAAGTCAGCTCACGGATCTCGCGCAGATCCAGCTTTATTACATATCCGTCAATTGCCATTTTGCGAAGATAGGCACTCATGTTTTCCGTACCGTACAGTGCCATCTTCTGATTGATCAGATCAAGCTCCTGATCGTTCACATAGAAATGAAGCTGCGTCGGGCGTAATCTGTTTCTCTTTTCGGACATAAATGATGCTCCTCGGTTGATTGAAAATCTAATTGGATGTCATGAGACGAACTGAAATATGTTGTGCTGCGATAACCTGAAAGATAGTCACTCGGCAACAATTCAGTCAAGAAAAGCCTTAATATAGCTTACCATTTCCCCACTTTTGTAGTAGTGAATGTAGTGCCCGCAATCAAAACAGATTAGCTCCGCGTGATTTTTATCTGCAAAATCTTTCTGAGTCTGAATCCAGAAATCTCCGATCTCCGTTCCGTCCGAGCAGAACATCAGAATAGGGCAGGATAATGCTCCGCCTGCTTTTACAGTCCTTGCGTTCTCGCAAACTGCATTTCCTTCGGCTATGTAGTCTGAATTAACTGCATTGCGGAACATAAGCAGTCTTTGCTGGTTCGCTTCCTCATGACTTAACGCAGCTTCATCCAGAGGATAAATACCCGGTATTCTCAAAAGGCCGAGTCCAACAGATAGTTTTCCCAATGTCATCATTAGTTTCGTTTTCCCCATGGCAAAGTTAGAATTATCATAGGCATCTGGAACCGACATATCAATCCCGATAATTCCCGACACCTCTTCCGGATAATTCTGTGCCCAGTAAATTGCCTCAAGTCCCGACATGGAGTGGGGTAAAAGCACATACGGACCTTCTATCGCCGCGCCGAATAAAGCGTTTCTCAGCTCATTGACCATTGTTGCCACATCACGGTCAATATCTATGATATCGGAATATCCGTACCCGGCTTTTTCTACCACTGCGATTCGGTACTCATCTGACAAAAGGCTATACAAGGCTTTGAAATCGTATACCGGTGCCACCGTAGCGGAGCCGGATAGAAACACCAGGGTTGGGGCACTCTCGTTTCCACCTTCGGAATAGACATGGACACTGTAATTACCCAAATTGACCATTTTCCCATTCGGAACAATATCATCTGCTTCTGTTCTTAATGCAATCTGATTATATACTGCAAGGACCAAGATGGAACTGGCAAGGATCGTCATTGCAATCCGAAGCAATTTCAGAACTTTCTTTTTTTTGCTCATTTTTAATCTCTCTTTTGCAAATTAAGATTTGTTCGTATACCGCATTGTGAGTACACACATTATAATCGATTTTATGTACTTGTTCAAGACATGATTTGTAACTTTTTCAAAGCGTAAGATTCTAACTGAGAAAAGAAAACACACGACCTCCAACGAATGTTGGAAGCCGTGTGTTTCTTGCCCAATCCTGTTTGACAGATGCCGTAATTCGTTAATTTCTATGAATTACTGTCTTACGAGCACCCGACCGACCGGCAGGGCTTTTATTTTTTGTACGCTAAAATCTAAGGTGTCGGACTGAAATCCGTTACTCAGCTGACATTACTTTTCCTTAAAAAACCTTAAAAAACACGCCTACCATGGCTCCCGCAGCATCATCAGGCGAAACGATCTGCTGAAGTTCCCACCCCTGGACCACTAATTCGTTAATAATATCCTGCGCCTGCGCCAGGTCCTCTGCTCTGGTCCATTTCAGACCTTTGTTCAAATGAACAAGCTTGTACTCTTTCATTTTTCCGTCCTCCGTTTATCGAATCGGTCACGATTCACTTTATTAAACAGAGTATAACATTATTCCTGATTTTTTTTGCAACCGGAACTTCCATACGAGGTAAGCTGTTCAATGAAAACGAGCCGGATCCAGCCTTTGTCTCTTTAGCAAGCGACCTTGCGCTCCGCGAGCTCAGTCGCGCAGTTATAATCCCGGTTCTGCACAAACATCCGATCCCATGAGGTAAGCCCTTTTCCGACCGCGATCCGAAGATAGCGCATATTCCAGCTGTGATAGAACTCCTCGGTATATCCCATACCGTCAGCGAACGCATAATAACCGAAGGTTTCGATATCCGCCGCCAATGCTCTCGGATCCGCCTTCCGGTTCTCGTCGAACGTATAAAGGTTCAGTATAAAGTCGATATCATCGGCCACGTTCAGCATGCCGTTCGCGATACAGTTGAACGCGTGCTCCGTGTAAAGCTCATAGAAATCTGTCTTTTCCGCTTTGAAGGTGACGTTAGAAAGTGCGACATAAGCGTTTTCCGAGACGCTGTAGAAATGCTTTCCGATAAAGGATTCCGCATTGTCAAAAGTAAGCGTCACATAGCGGCGGCTCTCTTCTTCGAAGAGGTCATGCCCGCCGACCACCGAAAGCTCCGTGCCGTTCTCAAAAGAAAGCGTATACGCGCATTTCGGCGCATCGCCCTTATAGGCATAGACGATCTTATTTCCGGCATAAACGCCGGTTTCATGATCAAACGTCAGGACGAAATCGCCCTCGCGTAGATTTTCGATCTTCCGGACGGAACCGTCCATCATCGTGATCCGTGTGCCGGCAGCGAGGCAGGATACAGTTACAATGTCTTGCGGTTCGCACACGACGATCTCCATTTTCGCTTCTACAAACGGTTTCAGATTCTTTTCGTCTTTTTTCTGATCATTTTTCGGGTTGTTCTGATTAAAAATCTCCAAATCAAACTCCTTAAAACACAATATCATCGGGTCACATCTTATTCCGACAAGGATTTTACCACAAAATGTGGTGATTTTCAATAATACACAAACATTTCATAATCTTTCTGAAGATGCTATAATAGAATAAACGGACTTTTCAGAAACAATGTTTAACAAAAACCAGACGGGAAAGTTGAACAATGCCACTAGTTATTATGGAAGTCGCCTCTTTCTGGCTTCCATGGGAGGGAGAAACCAATGGCCGAAAAAGTAATCCAGTTTAATGAGTCGTTAAATCTGCTCGAAGAAAAAATCTATTCTGACGTGAAAAACCCATTTGCGCTTCGTGATGGGAGAATAATCACCATTTCTGACTTAAATGACGATGAGCATGGCCTGTCTTGCAATAGTGTATGTCCTTTCTGTCATGATCGCTTTGAAGCACGACTTGGGGAAAAACGTATCCACCATTTCGCTCATACCGGCGAGGGTTGTGATCAGATTTCCGCATATTTGACAGGATTGTACTCGTTTATTAAAGAGTTTCTTTCCTCGGGAGAACAATTCCCTATTCCTGAACTTGGCATCTCTTTTTATGTCGGAACCAGGCCGCTTTCTATCGATGGTGCTCCCGGGTCTAGCAGAATAACATATGGGAAAGAGCCTGGTATGCATTATAGATTCATTCATGAGGCCTTTTTTCAATCTTTCGAATCATGTGACCTCATTGTAGAAAAAAACAAGCGGCCGTCAGCATTAATCGCCCACTTTAAGGGTAAACGACTCGCCTTTGTCATTAAACCGCCGAAGACCATATGTAAAGATTTTATCGCAAAACCTTATGAAGATATCGCTACGATAGAGATCAATTTGAACGAATATGGCAATGAAATCAAATCTTCCACTACAAGTGATCTAAGAAAGCTTTTGTGCGCTGAAGGAATCTGTTCCTGGTTATATAGCCCTTCTGTAGAAAAGGAAATACAAAGAATCAATGAGGAACGTGCTGAAAAACGGTCTGAGGAAGAGCGCATAGCTGCCGAACGACAAGAACGAGAACGTTTGGCGCATGAGAACTATATGAAACAAAAAGAGGAACAAGAGAAGAAAGACGCGGAGGAACGACAGAAAAAGCTGCTAGAAGAACAAAAGCGGCAGGCGGAAGCGGAAAGGAAAGCTGAACAGACCAGATTAGAGAATAAGCGTATTGAAAACGAAAAATTCCAAGAATGGGAACAATCGAAGCGGATTCAAAAGAAGCCTTCGCCAGGTCGGAAAATGCGAACCTGCTTTTGTTGTAAACAAGAAAAGGATAAAGATGATGTAAAATGGGGGAAAAAGACAAAACACTTCTACTGCATTGACTGCCAAATCAGTGGAAAAGTAAATTATAGAGAGATCTAGGCCGAACAAAAATGAAACAGGGAATGCGCACAGCGTGTCTTCCAGCCACTTTTTCAAATCACTCCATGACTTGTAGTGATCTGCCAAAGCATGCCTCCTGTTTAAAACCTGCCCGGGTATTTCACCGGGCAGTTCTTTTGTCGACTTATTTAAAATTTCACCGGGGTGAACACGAGCCCGCTGTCGAGCCGGTTTTCCCGTAGGAACCGGAAGAATCGCGCGGAAATCAGAATCAATGAATCGCAGCCGATTCCGCCGATCTTCTCCGCAGATTTCACGATGTCCGCGGCCGCGTTACGGAGGTTCTCCGAAGTAACTTCGAGGAAGCCTGAATTTAGCATAACCTTCTTCCGGCCGCAGTCCGGGCAGACATATTCATGCTGCACGGATGACGCGGAAAGGCCGATTTCTGCGATGTTTTCGATGAAAAGCTGAGAGAAATCCGCATGCGGCTCATCGCCCGTATTCAAGTTCCCGTGCGGTGCATGGACCGTCTTCAAGTTCCCGTGCGGTACATGGCTCGGCTTCAGCACCGGGCGGAAGGAGAAGCCTTTAAGTCCGCTTTCGGAAAGCTTCTCTTTCGCTTTATCCGAGAGGAACAGCTCGTCTCCGACCCAGTTCAAGCGGCAGAACGCACGCGTACTCCAGTTCGGCGCTTTCTTCACGACGAAATCCGCCTTCTGCGTAAGCCCCTGCCGGCAGTAAAACTTCGGCGGGCGCCCCGCGCAGTACGAAGCTGTATCGTAGGTCTGATAGACATAGTCCATGTTTTCCTTCGGCTCCGGGTACTGCGTGACCCACTCCGACGAAACCGCGAGCCACTCAGCCGTCTCGAGCTCTTCTTCCGTGAAAATAGCACGGTCGGTGATCACCGCCTGCTCGTTTTTCATCCGTTCGAAAACTGCCCGAAAGCTGCTCTCATCCGCATACATCTCCGTGTACGCAATGATACCGTCCACCGTGTACGGGACGCGGGATTTGTCCAGAAACTCAAGGAGTTTTGTATGGTTTTGGTTAAAGCCGAAGCGATAAAGAATTCTCATAGGATTATAGTTATCAAGCCAAGCACTTTCTGCTCGTTTATTCCGTAAGCACTTTTCCGAGCGACTTATATCCGTAATTCCGGACGCCGAACTCGCCCTCGCGGACCTTTACCTTCACGAACGGCGTCTCGTCGCCCTCGTAGCCCTTCATCGGCACGGTTATCCAATACGACGTTTTTTCATCGTAACACTCGACATAGAGAAGCTCCTCCGGGATCTCATAAGAGTAGACGACTGCGTCCGCATAGATGCAGCTATAGTTCGCAGGATCGAACTCCACTGTCGTGCTGTTTCCATCCGCATCATACGAGGAAACATAGTATTTTCCGTCTTCGAGTGTGACATATTCCGGCCAATCATTGCCTTCGAACTTCAGCACCTGCCCGGTTTTCGCATTCTTTAAAATCAGGTAGGCGTCTGAGGACGGATAAACGCTCTCCGCGAAAGAGATGTCCGGCTGTTCGCGGATCTCCGTAACCTCATTTCCGTCCGAATCGTAGTAGCAGTAGATGTAAGGCTCCATGTGCGGCAGGATGTATTCCTTCCAATTCTCCGTGGTAATGATGGTCGGCGTCACGAGCGCCTTCACCTGCGCGACTGTCATAAAAAGGTAACCATCGCTGGTGGTGCCCCACTCTTTACTCGTATCCAGGGTTTCGTCCGCAGAAAGCGAATTCTCATAATAATTTTCGAGATAAGTGAGCTTCTGCTTTAAGGTGGACGCGTCCGCCACGCCGATCAGCGCAGCAAGCTCCTCGCGGGTCTTAAGGGCTTTCAGCTTTTCGAGTGTCAATGCGCGAGCATCCTTAATCTCGACCGGCTTTTTCTCGTTATCCGGGAAAAGCTCCGCGTCCGAACAGGTATAGGCATAGTTTCCGAAGCCTGCGTATCCTACGAGGCAGATGTCATCGGCGGTCGCGCCGTACTGGACCATCACGAAGCATTGCTTCTCGGCCCATTCTTCATCGTTCGCCGGGCGGTAGACCGTCCCGGATTCCGTGACTTCCCACGTATCCACATAGCAGAGCTCCCGCGGCAGTTCATACGAATAAGCCACCGCGTCCGCGAATGTGCAGATGTAATTCTCTTCACTTAGCGGAAGCAAATGCTCAACCCGGCTCTCGTCATAAGTGACCATAAAAAATTCGCCGTCCGCGCAGATAATCTCCTCCGGCCAATACCAGCCATCGTATTCAAACTCCTCACCGGTAATCTGATTCGTCAGGCAGATGCGCGGTTCCTCATTAAAGTAAACGCCGTCCCGATAGGCGATTTCGACCATTCCCGAGTCCTCATCCAGCTTCGGCACGATGAATTCCATCCAATTCCCCGTCGTGACCACTTGGGCCTGGACCATTGACTTCGCCTGCTTCAGCGTCAGATACGGCACGCCGTCCTCCCGCTTCGCCCACTCCGTGACCGGCTCCGTCGGGTCGCCTTCATTCGGCAGAAGATCATAAAAATGCTTCAAATAAACGAGCATCTGCTCCATCTCGTCCACATTGTTCACGCCGATCAGCGCAGCCAGTTCTTCCCGCGTGGCAGCTTCCTCAAGGGCAGCCAGCGTCAGCCGGCCGGTGTCAGCAACGGGGGCCGAGGTTTCGGACTCGGTGGGTGAGGTCGGGTCCTGCGGGGAGGTGCAGGACGGGAGGAGAAGGAGGGTGAGGCAAAGGAGGATGGTAAGTAGTTTTTTCATGGTAAGGGGCCTTTCTGAGAAATAATGAAATAATGGAATAATAGCTTAATAATATAATAAAACATAAAGTTGCTTATACTCGTTTGGTTATAAGCCAGCTCCTCGTGAACTTATTTATTATACCACAGTTTTGAGGTTTTCAAAGGATTTGTATGGGAAGAATAAAAATGATTTTTATACAGTCTCCGTTTCTGAGATGCCCTATAAAGTCCTGGAAGGCGAAATTTGCGGGCAAAAAGGGGAAAATAAGCCGTCCTCGATTATTCTCGAAGTCAGAATAATCGAGGACGGAAAGGGGGGATTTTAGAGAATATTCGGTGACCTTGTGTCTATACATACTCTGCCGTACCAAACACTAAACTTCTATCAAACTCATAGTCATCAGCACAGGGAGATACTCTATATATGTTTACTCTTTTATTATAGCAATCCGAAATAATCTCTTTCATGATTTTTGATTGATATTTCTTGTCAAGTTTGCATCCAAAATAAACTCCACTCAGATAAGGGGCATACAGGAAAGGCTTACCATCTTTGATAGACAGCCCAGCATCATTCTCATTGGCTATGAAACGCCATTCTCTTTCATGTGCCCACTCTACTCCCTTCACTGTCGGAGAATAGATTCTCCCAAACTTATTTTCCGGGATAGTGGTTGAATAAGAGACTTTATACATGTTTCTAGCCAATATGTCACTATCTTTATCTAACCGAGAAAAATCATATTCCAGACATACTCCACGATGGCTATTGGCATAATATGCCCACATTGAAGCAGACCGATAAGTCTCAGAGAAAGAAGCAACTCTTAAGCCTTTTATTCTAGCGGCACTTGGAGTTTTGGTATTCCTTACCAATCTATTATAATAATCCTTTTCATCTCTGATTCTCGGGCAAAAATCTTTAGCAGTTTCCAATGTTTTGCTAATAAAATCTCTCAAGTAGATTTTATCACCAACAATATCATCTTTGATGCAATCATAGATATGATCCTCTAAGCCTGACACATTTGAAGTAATCTCTCGAACGGTTCTAATTAAAGACTTATAACCATACTTGACTGCTCTTAAATCAGAGGAAATATATTGGGTTTCAAAAGGATCATTAAAACTATCCGGATCTGCTAGATAAATATACCCAGTTTTGATCTCATCTAAAAGATATTTCAGACTATCAGCGTTTTTTTCAAAAACAGGTCGATATCTATACAGCTTTTGATCCACAACAGGATAACTAATAATACTCATAACTTCCCCTAAAGAATCTTTAATCCGCAATAATGTTACGATATCTCTATCTTAAGCATCTCGCTCATATGCCGTAGCAGCGGCTTATCTTCGCAGTAGATATAACAGCCCTTCTGCCCTCTAGACAGAAGCGTTTTATACGTGTTCCGAATAAGTTTGTCTGCTAAGGCAGCATCTTTACAGGAGCGGATTCCGGATGATTTATCGCTTAAGGCCTCTTTCGTTTGGTCCGTAATCACTTTCCCTGCTTCATACCGTAAGTCTTTCCCAATGATGATTCCGCAATACTCAAACTCTAATCCTTGTGTGGTATGAATGCAGCCGACTTGATCAAAAGAATCTGGATCTATCGCAAAAAGACTGTTTGAAAAGTTCCATTTAGCTTTAAAGCCATCTTCCAATTCGATATCGAAAATGTCACCGTTCGGGTCTTTTTCTGACAGCCATTCATAGCAGTAACCTGCTATCATCCGGTTTTTGTTATTCACATCATTTTTCTCGCGCAAAGCTTCCCGCATTTTTGACGGACTATCAAATAACTTGATTTCATAGTCATAGTCAAATTCAGTATTTGCGGTCTTTGAAATGTCGAGAAGATTATTTAAAAAGTTTAAATAACCGTCACTTCCATTGCATCTGAACTGCGAGACTAAGTCAAGTTCCGGCCCCTCGAATACTTTCGCACCATAGAACTGAGCCCATTTCCGAATCTCCGATTTTGAGCCAATATCTTTCGTCGTAATCCGCTGGTCTTCGTCTATGAAAAACACTGAGACACGACCGGCATTGATTATCTCTTTTATCTGGTTCTCACCATGGAAAATCTGAGACTTTTTCTTTAACCGATGGGCTTCATCCACGATAATACAATCTACCACATCTGCAGGCGCATCCCAGAAGGAATCGGAGGACTTAAACAAGCTCTTGATGTAAGTTAAACTGTACTGTTTCTGTCTCAGCTTTTCAAAATACACGTTTCGCGGAGCTGCATTCTTCGTCACATAATTGGCGCTAAAGCCTTTGCCGATCAAGTCGCACAGGAGCTGAATGGCTACGACCGATTTTCCGGTCCCCGGACCTCCGGAAACAATGATGACGTTCTTTTCTGAAGCTGTCACAGGATTAACCGCTTGTCTCGTAGTTTTCTCCACTAATCTGCGGACGGTTTCGTAGGCAACTTTCTGCTCGTCGATAAGCAAAAACTCGGGGTTCCCTTTCAGCATTGATGCCAAAGAATCCTGAAGAGCCTTCGTAGGTTTCAGCTTCCCATGATCGATTTTCATGAGCAAATCTTCGTTGGCTTTTTTCTTAACATATTTTTTGATAAAAGTCCGAAGATTTTCAGTGTCCCGCTCAAGAAAGACTGGTGCAAACGAAATCGCATCCTGATAAAACTCATTATCAATGTGGCTTCGGTTTTCTTCCCGATAGTTATGCAAATACGCACACGGACGCATCCCGATCTTTTGACGATAAACCTCTTCGTTAAAGTTCTCAATGATTTTGGCATAACTATAAGCCTGATAGCACGGATGGCAAACGGCCCGATTCGCGCCACCGGTAAAGGCGGTCACAACATCTGGGCGTGTGGTGATTCCACTGTCCTCCCATTGCTTCAGTTCAATGACAACTACATTATTCGAATCGCTCTCGTCCTTTCCCGCTATCAAAAAATCAACTCTTTTAGCCGTCAAAGGGATCTGAAACTCTATGGCAATATCTGCGTCATCGGAAATCTCATGGTCATCCAAAATGTTTCTCATAAACAAGAGAGAATTATTCCAAGACGTATACTCTGCATCGTTATTATGCCCGAGATTATGGGCATCAAACTCCGCCTGAATGACTGAGGCTATGCTGCCGGAACGGACATCATTTACAAAGCCGGATTTTGTGTTTTCGT
>DCGL01000077.1 GCA_002314565.1 Clostridiales bacterium UBA1779 | reverse complement strand
GTGGTTATTTTGTTTCAAACTTATCAGCTTAGGCAATGATTTATATAAACTATACATTGAGTGGTATGTGAACGGAGAAATCGATTATCAATTAAGCTTCTTTCAAGCCTGCCGCACGGTACCTTATCTGCTTTTGGAAGATGGCGATTTCTTATTATCAGTACTTAAAGACCTCGGTATGCTTCTTCTCTTTGCAATAGGCGGCAGTATCGGATATATTGTCAATCTGACCAGACGCATTAATGACACTGAATCAAGAGCAAAGTTCCGCCACGACGTTGATCCTTCTTACGTTGAAGCAAACACAGGCAGCGGATACATTCCCGGTGCGAATGATTCACCCGTTCTACGCAACGCCGGTTACGGTGAAAAAGAAAAAATATATCTGATCAAAGAAGTCAGAGACCACGAAATCATCTACCGCAAGTACGGAAAAGGCTGTGAAGAACTTGTTGTCGACGGTAAGGTTTACGCCGAATTCTTATTCAAAGGAATTGCAAAGCCGCACACGATGTCCGCAACCGTTTTCGGAATGAGAATCGAAGTAGGATATTTCAGAATCAATTACATCAACGTTGACGGTCAGCAGGTAGCAAGCTCAACAAGATGGATATAAAATGAAATACAGTCCCGGGTATCCCAAACGTACCCGGGGCTTCTTCTTAAAAGCACCTCACGGCGGATAATCGCCGTGAGGTGCTTTTGGATTATCTCATTCCTCTGTCGTAAGGAATGCCTTCTGCCTTCGGAGCCTTGGAAGACTTCGACGTGAAAGCAAGAACGATAAGGGAAATGATGTACGGAAGCATATTGTAAATTGCTCCCGGAATATTGAGCGCGTTGAGAAAATCAATGCCGGTATAGACGTTTGAAAGGGCACGGAAGAAACCGAAGAGCAGAGCTGCAAGAGCAATGCGCTGAGGCTTCCATTGACCGAAAATCATAACGGCCAGGGCAAGGAAGCCGAATCCTGCGACTCCGTACTCAAACTTCCACTGTGATACTCCTGACATAATGTAGCAGATACCGCCGAGACCGCCGTAAATACCCGAAATGAGCACTCCGAACCAACGCATCTTTATGACGTTGATACCGACGGAAGCGGCAGCCTGAGGATGTTCACCGCAGGCCATCAGCCGCAGACCGAACTTCGTTTTGTAAAGCACGACGAAAGCGACTGTCAGGGCAATGATTGCAACGACGAAGAACCACGAAAATTCAAAGCCGTTGATGTTGACGATAAAGGCCTTTTTCTCGCTGATGTAGCTGACCTCTGACGAAACGTTGTCGGGGTTTGCCGCACGGTTGAGGGACTTTACGATAACGGTTGCCGCGGCAGTGCCGAGCAGGTTCAGAGCGGTTCCTACAAGGGTCTGATCCGCTTTGAAGTTGATACAGGCAAAGGCAAGCAATGACGAATAGATTACGGCTCCGGCAACGGCAATCAAAAGCGTCAACAGAATCATAAGTATTGCCGGAAGGTCGTCAGGCAGAGCGCGCATCGCAAGCGCTCCGCTCATGGCCCCGATTACCATAATTCCTTCAAGTCCGAGGTTAATGACGCCTGAGTGTTCCGAGAAGCAGCCTCCGAGAGCTACCAGCAGCAGAACCGACGCAAATACGAGCGTGTACTGAACAAGTAACAGCATTATGCTTTACCTCCTTTCGCTTCATTACCCGCACTGACTGAATTTTCAGCAGCCTTCTGCGCCTTCGCGGCAATAATCTTGTTCATATAGAACTTGAAGATGAATACGAAGCCGCAGAGGTAAATGATGATGGATGAAATGAGGTCGGAAATCTGTGAGCAATACAGTGAAGCGATATTGGCACCGCCCGACGTGATATGCTGGATAAAGAAGGAGGACAAAATCGTTCCTATCGGATCGAGACCGCCGAGGAAGGCCGCGGAGATACCGTTGAAGCCCATTGCGGGAACCGATGACTGTGTGACCTCCCACTGCTCAAAGTCAGTGAGATAGAGCATTGCGGCTCCCAGAGCGGCAAGTCCGCCGGAGATTGCCAGTGAAAGAATCACGTTTCTCTTCTCTGCCATACCGCAGTACCTGGCGGCGTTCTTGTTAAAGCCGGTGGCCTTAAGTTCGAAACCGAACTTCGTCTTGTTAAGAACAATCATAACGACAACCGCCAGAATGATTGACAGCGGAATTGCAATCGTAACACGGGTGTTGCCAGAGAACAGCTTATCAAGTCCGAGAGTCGGAAGAATGGCTGACGTATTGGCATCAGCCAGATGAACGGTGTACGGGCTTGCGCTTTCCTTAACCTTGCTCAGAATCATATTGGTTGAATAAAGAGCAATCCAGTTGAGCATAATGCCCGAAATTACTTCATTGACGTTGCAATAGGATTTGAGGAAACCGACGATTGCTCCCCATACGGCTCCTGCGACGATTGCAAAGAGCGTGCAGGGCAGCCAGCTCCATCCCCAGGCAAGAGCAGCGTACAGGCAGGAGCACGCTCCTGCAACGTACTGACCGGCAGTTCCGATGTTGAAAAGTCCCAGTTTATAAGAGAACAGAATCGACAGCGCACACATAAGCAGCGGAGCCGTCTTTACGAGCGTGTTTCCGAGGTATTTTACCTGCAGGCTGAGCTTGGAATATTTCCAGAAGTTCTTAAGCATAATGACCATTGCCTCGACGGCATTTGACGGGTCAATGCAGAGCAGGACAATGAAACCGATGAGAAGTCCGAGAATAATGCAGACAAGAGAGCAGATTATGGACTGAACGGCCTTGTTTTTCCAGAATTTCATGCCTTGACCTCCATTCTCTTGGCTCCGGCCATATAAAGGCCGAGCTCCTCGACTGTGATGTTCTTCGGGTCGAACTCACCTACGATTTCGCCTTCATACATAACGAGAATGCGGTCTGAAACCGACATAACCTCGTCAAGTTCAAAGGAAACGAGCAATACTCCGTTTCCGGCATCGCGGTGTTCGACAAGTTTTTTATGGACAAATTCAATGGCGCCTACGTCAAGACCTCTGATTGGCTGAACAGCTACGAGCAGCGACGGGTTGCGGTCTATTTCGCGGGCGATAATTGCCTTCTGCTGGTTTCCGCCTGACATTGAGCGGACGGCAGTTACGGCCCCCTCTCCGGAGCGTATATCGTACTGCGGAATCAGCTTTTCGGCGTAATCGCGTATCGGCTTTTTCCTGATGAATCCGGCCTTTGACGTGAAATCAGGCTCGAAATATCTCTGAAGAACCAGATTGTTTTCAAGAGAATAATCAAGCACGAGACCGTGTTTGTGACGGTCCTCGGGAATATGCCCCATACCGCCAAGATATCTCTTTCTGATTGAAACGTCCGCGGTTTCTTTTCCGCAGATTTTCACGCTTCCCTCTTTTACCGGTTCAAGTCCCGTGATACCGTATATCAGCTCACTCTGCCCGTTTCCGTCGATGCCTGCGATGCAGACAATCTCTCCGCGGTGTACCTTCAGAGACACGTTGCTTACGGAATTCTTATGCTTTTCGCGGTTATACATCGTAAGGCCGCTTACGTCGAGCACGACTTCACCGGGTTCTGCCGGAGCCTTTTCCACCTTGAAGTTTACGTTTCTGCCGACCATCATACGGGAAAGCTCCTCGGGGGTGGTGTCGGCAATATTGACGGTGCCTATATACTTGCCCTTGCGAAGAACGGAGCAGCGGTCTGCGACCTCCATAATCTCATTGAGCTTGTGAGAAATGAACAGTATCGACTTGCCCTCTGAAGCAAGATTCTTCATGATTTTCAGCAGCTCTTTGATTTCCTGCGGGGTAAGGACCGCAGTCGGCTCATCGAAAATCAAGATTTCGTTCTCACGGTAAAGCATCTTCAGAATTTCGGTCTTCTGCTGCATTCCGACCGTGATGTTTTCAACGATGGCATCCGGATCGATATTGAAGCCGTATTTTTCAGACAGCTTCAGAACCTGTTCCCTTGCCTGCTGTTTCTGAAGGAAACCGAGCGTGTTCGGCTCGACGCCCATAATGATGTTATCAAGTACCGAAAAGCATTCCACCAACTTAAAATGCTGATGAACCATTCCGATACCGAGCGCATTTGCATCGTTCGGGTCTCTGATTTCGACCTTCTTGCCGTCCTTGCGGATTTCGCCCTCCTCGGGCCTGTACATTCCGAAAAGCACGGACATAAGTGTGGACTTTCCTGCTCCGTTCTCGCCGAGCAGAGCGTGAATCTCACCGCGTTTCAGCTGAAGCGTAATATCGTCATTGGCGATAATACCCGGGAAGCGCTTGGTGATGTGTAGCATTTCTATCGCGTAATCCAAAGGCTCATACCTCCCAACAGAAGATTTCAAATATATAATACATCATTTTCGCACATATTGCAAGAAAAGTTTTGGCTTTTTTCCTCCTTCTTTGAGGAGCACCAAAATCGCCGTACTAAAAAAGGGCGGCAATCCGCCGCCCCTCAAATAAAGGACTGTATTACTTGATATTACCCTGGTCGGTAACCTTTACGACAGTACCGAAATCGGCGGCAGTCTTTGTGATGTCGTTCGAAACAGTAACTGTTCCGGCGTGCATAGCCTTTACCAGAGCCTCATAATCGGCTACGGCGAACTTGCCGTCGGCGAACTGAGTGGATTCTGCAATCTGTACGTAGTTTTCAGCGGGAACGTCGGAAACGATTCCGAGTGTGTCAATCTTTCCGCCTGCAAACTTGCCGGCCTGAATGTCGGAAAGAACGGTCTTTACTGTGGCAGCCAGACCCTTCATAGCGGAAGTAACGGTCATACCTTCACCATACTGACCGTCGATGATGCCCTTCTGGTCAACGTCAACACCGATAACCTTCATGTTGACCTTCTTTGCAGCTTCAGCAGCAGATGAGTAGATACCGCCGCCGCAGGCAAATACGACTTCTGTTCCGGCAGAATACCAGGTATCCATACGGGCAGTGATATCAGCATCGCCGTAGAACTGGTTGCCGTATGCATACATTACTTCAACGTCGGAAAGTCCGAGTTCCTTTGCAGCAGCGTCAACGCCCTGTACGAAACCGAAGCCGTAACGGACAACGGCAGGAACAGCCATACCGCCGAGGAAGCCGAGCTTCTTGTAGCCGAGCTTAACGGCAGCGAAACCTGCCATATAGCCGCAGAGCTCTTCCTGGTAAACGGCACAGTAAAGGTTGGCGGGTACTGTGAAATCAGCACCGAGGTCGCCGGAGCCGACGTCCAGAGCAACGAACTTAACGTCTGTATATTCGTTGACTGTAGCCTTGATGGCGTTTGCAAAAGCATAGCCGGGCATTACGATTACGTTGAAGCCTTCGTCGATAGCAGCTTCAATCTGAGCAACACGGTCATCGTCTGAGTTTGTGGCCGGCTTGAAATACTTGAACGTCACGGAATTGGCATCGCAGTATTCCTTGCAGGCTTCATAAGTGGTCTGGTTGAAGGACTGGTCTGTGATATCACCGTAGTCAGTGACCATGGCAACCTTGCAGTCTTCTTTTTTTGCACCGCCTTCGCAGGAAACGAATGCGAAGCAGCTGAGAATCATGAGAACGCAAAGAACTGAGGCGAGAATCTTTTTCATAGTCTTTCTCCTTTTCTTTTGCGGCTATGCCGCAGTATTGAATGTATTGTAACACAAGGTAAAATCAAAGTCAAGATTTTATTTGTAAATGAATTGTTATGATTACATTTTCATTTTAACGGAAGCTGAAATGAATCGAGATCAACAGAATTACAGAAAGCCTGTTATACCCTTGATAAACAGCACGTTGTGGGGTATAATTGGGTATAACGACTACGCCTTTTTATTATTGCTTTGGATTAACCTTAATAACACTTTTACTTATAGGAGTATTGTATTTTTTTAAATAATCTTTTAAATCAAAAAATTCC
>DCGL01000096.1 GCA_002314565.1 Clostridiales bacterium UBA1779 | reverse complement strand
AGCTTGTTTCGAGCAATTTCTTTTTTCGCTGCAACAATACTGCTGTCACTCGGATCCGAAGCTATCATATTCTCGTAGTACTGCATTACTGTACTAATCCGCTTTTCTACTTCGCTGTCAAAACGGTGTCCCATTGAATCGGTCTTCTTGGGTCCCTTCCTTTTGGGTTCTTCGGTTATTCTTATATCTTTTTCGTCCATTTGGATTACCTCTCTTTTCATTTTTTTGCGGCAGGAAGGATGAAATTCTTCCTTGCTTTAATAATATTATGAGGTAATTAATCAGAAACAATAATTACCATAAAAAAGCGAGATATGCACTTCTGGCTATATTGTACCTCTTATGTCTCACTTTGTCAAATATTGTGCAAAAAAACAACCGATTATCCCTGGAATTCCGTTCCACTCCATATGTCCCCGCTGCGACTCTCGCGGTTTTTTCGATGCTTTCAAGCGAAAAGGGACACCACATTTAAAAGATACTTATGCCCCTCAGTTGCCTGCTCGATGCGCTCCGGCTTGATGCCGATGAATATTATAAATGTCTTTGCACGAATGAGCTGCCGTACCCGTTTGCACCTAACTGTGGGAGACCGTTTTGCTTTTACCGCAAGAAAGGCTCTAAAATAACAGATCCTCCTAAACCCCTATGTCAAACATCGCAAGAAGCCGCTTGAAGGTGTCCTGACCGTCAAGGCAGGTGTCGATCAAATAGCCCTTTTCGTTTTCCCATTCGGCAAGCCCGCGATAGTAAAAAGCCTTCTTTGAGTCCTCGATAATAAACGGCACAATGCCATGTTGCAGACACTCCTTCAGTGCGATCAGGCGCCCGACTCTGCCGTTGCCGTCCTGAAAGGGATGGATGCTCTCAAAGTCGCGGTGAAATGCAATAACATCTTCAACCGTTATCGTGTCCTTGGAATTATAAGCCTCCAGCAAGGTTTCCATGCGCACCGGCACATCCTTCGGCTTTGCGGTTTCTCTGCCGCCGACGACATTCCCCCGCTTTTTATACTCCCCCACCGCGAACCATGACAGTGCAGAATCTGCCGTACTCTGCTTCAGAATGCGGTGCAGCTCCTTGATGATGTCCTCTGTCAGCTTATCCTCGGCAACGTCAATAACATAGTCGATAGCTCGGAAATGATTTACCGTCTCAATAATATCATCTATGGGAACGCCGTCCCCTGCGTTTATTGTGCGTGTCTCGAAAATAAGACGGGTCTGATCCTCACTGAGCCTGCTTCCCTCGATGTGATTGGAGTTATAGGTCATACGCACCTGAAGCTCGTGATACAGTCCTCCGGATAGCTTGGCCTTCTTTTCATCGCGCAGCGTTTGGAGAATGATGTTATCTGATTTAACCTCACACAACTCCTCAACGGAGCATGAAAAGTAATCCGCGATTTTCCTCAGAATGTGGTCTGCGACTTTTTCTCCCTTGGCCAGCTTTGCGATGGTTCTCGATGAGATCCCGAGCTTTTCCGTGAGCGCGGTCTTCGTCATTGCGTTTAATGACAGGACTCTGTATAGCCCGTCGTAGGAGTAATACATAAAGAGCACCTTCTTCCTTTACTTATTATACCCTATTTATGCAAAAAGTAAAGTACATGTTGCGTACAAAGTAAAGGGAACCTCTTGCCGTGAACGCAAAATGAAAGAGGAGCTTATGGCAATCGATCCATAGGCTCCTCGTTATTACTTGATTATCAATTACAGCAATCTTTTTGCCGCGCTCGCCAGATACAGCGGCAGATTCGTGATCGAACCGTTTTTCATATATCCCATCTCGGAAAATCGCACCGCTGTATCAGGAGACTTTTCCGCAATGTATTTCTTAAATGTCGGCGCACTCTTATCCTCGCCGCCCTTTACTTCAACCGGTATGATCTCCTGACCGCGCTGGAGAAGAAAGTCGATTTCTCCGTATCTGGTCGAATAATAGCGCGGCGCGACGTCAAATTGCGATTTCAGCTGCTGAAGGACAAAGTTTTCGGTGAGCGGCCCTTTGAACTGATAGTTCGATTTCAGCAAAATAGCCCTGTTGTCAATTCCCGCCATGCACTTTAAAAGCCCTGTGTCGAAGAGATACAGCTTGAAGGATTCCAGCTTATCAAAAGCGGGCAGCGGGTGCTCCGGCTTGGAAACATTGCAGACACGGTTAAGCATCCCGGCAGAAACCAGCCATTCGATAGCTTCTTCAAAATCACGCGCCCGTCCGCCTTCACGCACGGCACCGTAAACGAACTTTTCGTTCTCCTTTGCAAGCTGGGAAACGATGCTGCGGAACACCATAAGGATCCTTCCGCTGTTGACTTTTCCATTGTGCTTTGAAAAGTCGTTCTCATATACCTCGAGCAGCTCCCGCTGTATCTGCAATACCTTTTCCGGGTTTTTGTGCTTCAGCCATGAAGAAACGCACTCCGGCATACCGCCGATGATTAGATAATAGTGATAGAGCTCCAGCAGGCGTTTGTGGAATATCTCTTCGATACTCTGCTCCTTTTGAATAGAGCAGTAATAACGGTATAATCCTTCGTCGTTGGCAAGAAGAAATTCATCAAAGGTCAAAGGCGCAATTTCCAGCAGGTTTACCTTCCCGACAGGATAAGATTTCGGCTCCGCCAGAAGCGTGCCGAGAAGACTGCCCGCGGCAATGATGTGGTATTCGTTGGCCTTTTCGCAAAAGTATTTCAGACTGTTCAGCGCTTCCGGACATTCCTGCACTTCATCGAACAGAATGAGAGTGTCATCGGGAACGATCTTTTCCCCGGATATCATCGACAGAAGCTCAATGATCCTCGCAGGATTCTTGTTGGACTCGAAGACGGATTTCAGTTCATCTTCCTCATCGAAGTTGAAATACACGGTATTGCGATAACAGCGTCTACCGAATTCCTGCATCAGCCAGGTTTTTCCGACCTGTCTGGCTCCTCTTAAAACCATCGGTTTCCTGTCAGTACTGTTCTTCCACGCGATCAGTTTATCAATTGCAAAGCGTTCCATTCATCTCCACCTCCGCTTCAAATCATAGTATGCCACTTTTTGCGCGGATTTGCAAGACGATTATGCACATTTTTTCTTGAATTAGCATCGACAAAAAACACGTTTTTACGGCGATTATCCGATTATCCGTCAATATGTATTACTGCTCAAATGGAAG
>DCGL01000123.1 GCA_002314565.1 Clostridiales bacterium UBA1779 | reverse complement strand
AATGTGCGTGCCAAGCACACAAGTACTAATCCTTCCCGTTTCCACGCGGGAAGGATTTTTTATGTTCAAACGAAAATGGCAAGAAAACAAGTGTCACCATCCTTAGAATGAGATTACAAACCACAACCATACAATAAAAGAAAGGACTCCACCATTGGAATCAAAAAACACAAAATTTTTCGCCGTTCCATACGCCCTGATATACTCCTCTGAGTATTCGGATATGCCGGTTGAGGCAGCGGTTCTGTATGGGTTGCTGCGGGACCGGAACAAGCTGTCTGAGAAGAACAAATGGACGGATGAAGTCGGCACGTTCCTGTATTTCACCGTGAGCACGGTATGCGAGGCGCTCGGTGTCACCGAGGTTCCCTGCGAGGTCATAGAATGCTCGCGTGACGAGGCGGTGATACTCGCAGTGGACTCCAACGCGCAGAGGCAGAAGCTGCTGCCGTCAGAGCGAGCATTTGCTTACAAGATGAAGCTTCAGGCGCTCAATTCGCAGGGGAAAAGGACGGATTTGGACTCCTGCCAATCAGGCACAAAGTTAAACAGCGGATACAATCTTGCAGCCGAATCCGGCGAGAGCAGACGGAAGATTTACCGCCTGATAAGGCTGACGGAGCTCATACCCGAGCTTCGTGACGCAGTTGACACGGGCAGGATTGCACTTTCGGCAGGTGTGGAGTTATCATATTTGCCGGTCGAAACTCAGGAGCAAATCGAGTGGCTCCACGGGAACGGCTTGCCGTATCCGACATATTCACAGGCGAACCAACTGAAGAAAATGGCCGCATTCTGCGAGCTGTCGGAGGACGATATTGAGTGCGTTTTGCGGACTCCTGCCCCGAAGAAATATCTGGTAATACCGGCGCAGCGCTTCGGCGATATGTTCCGTGGGTACAGCAATGCGGAGGTCGAGGATGTCGTGGAACGCGCTCTGAAAATATACAAACGCTATCTGCAAAGTCAGCGCGGTTGCAGATAAATGGCGTATCACAAAACGCACAACGGAAGTCAAAGAAAGAGAGGAAACATGACAAACGAAAAAATGAAAACTATTAAGGATTCTGCAAGCTGCGGGTTTGCAGAATCGACAGACGCAATCATTCCCGCTAAAATGATGAATACAGATGCGCAGGCGCTGCGTTACGATTTCATATCCGCCGCCGAGATCAGCGAGTTCCTTGAAATCGGGCTGACTCAGGCATACGAAATCTGCAAGACGATCAACAAGAACCTGGCGGACCGGGGATTTCTCACGTTCCGTGGGAAGGTTCCGCGCAAATCGCTGATGGAGTACCTGCCGCACTGAAAAAATCACCGGAAGGATTAAAATGGAAAACAAAACATTTGATATCAGTTATCTGCAGCTGACGACGTTTCAGACGTATAAGGAGTCCAATGGCACGTACCGAGTGCAGTACCGGCTGAGGGACTCCGACGGGAAGCTTGTCAAGCACTCGGGCAAGCGCGGCTTCAAGACGCTCAGGGAGGCCAAGGCGTTCTGCGAGAATCTGAAGAACGAGCACGCCGAAGCGATGTACCGCACGGATAATCCGGCGTTTCAGATGACATTCGGGGAGCTCTACGATAAGTACATCGTTTCCCGGATGGGCGACAAGCCATCCACGGTGCTGAATCGCAGGAATTTGCTTGAACTGCGGGTTCTTCCCTTCTTCAGAGATATGCTGATTGATGAAATAACTCCGGACACGATATCGCAGTGGCACAGCACGTTCTATGACGGGGACGGGAAGGCGAAATATTCCGCGACATATATACGCGCAATGCACTCGCGGCTGTCGGCAGTGCTGAATTACGCGGTGTACTGCGACTGGCTGAAGAAAAATCCGGCAAAGAACTGTTCCATCGGCAAGAAGAATGCGCAGGAGCGCCCCGTGTGGACCGCTGCCGAATACGCGCGCTTCCGTGCGGCTGCCGCCGCGGAGCCGCAGTACTTCTACGCGTTTGAGATGTTATACCTGACCGGAATGAGAAAGGGTGAGCTCTACGGGCTCACCCTCGGGGATATTGATTTTGAAAAGAAAACAGTGCGTATCAACAAGTCGCTGCAGTATCTGAACGGCAAACCGGTCGTTACTTCCCCGAAAACGAAGATGAGTGTACGCACCGTGCGGCTCAACGACAAGCTCCTCGATGAATTGCAGGAGTACATTGCTATGATGCCCGGAATGGCCTCCACGGACCGCCTGTTCCCGATTACGAACGGGCAGCTGCAAGGAGCTCTCAAGCGCCTTGTCCGCAAGGCAGGACTTGAATACATTTCCCTTCACTGCTTCCGTCATTCGCACATCACGAACCTGATATCCGCCGGGTTTTCCCCGGCGGATATCGCCAAACGCGTCGGTCACGAGAGCATTTTCATCACGTTGCATTACTCGCATGCGTTTAAGAATGTGGACGACGAGATGGCGAAGAAGTTGGACGAGGGGATGGGGTGAAGAAGACGAACAATTACCCATAAAAAAACAAGAACAATTGATTTTTTTGTATAAGATGTTGCATTTTCTCGGAAAGCATGGTATAATTTAATTAAGATAACGGGCTGGTCTTCGGACCCGGGTCCACCTTCGGCGGGGATGTTCCCCGCCATTTTCTTTCAGAAGGAAATAAAATAATGAAAGAACTAAGTATATTCGTTGATGAGTCAGGAGATTTTGGTCCATACGAAAAACATGCGCCATTCTATCTTTTTACACTTGTATTCCATGATCAAAGAAAGTCAATCGTGGCTCAAATCGTTCACTTAGAACATGGACTTACAGAAATTGGCTTTGATGCAAAACATTGCTTTCACGCCGGTCCCATTATTCGTCGAGAAGAAGATTATCAGACTCTGTCAATTACAGAACGCAGAAAGTTCCTCAACCGTATTATGTCATTTGCAAGAAACTCTGAAATATCTTATGTCACCTTCTCGATTGAGAAAAAGCACACAACTGATTCCCTTTCCTTAACAGTCTCCCTTTCAAAACAACTCTCAACATTTATTCGAGAAGAGTATTCATTTTTTAACCAGTTTGACAGAATCATTGTATACTACGATAATGGACAAATCGAACTTAACAAACTCCTGGCATCAGTTTTTACTGTTATGCTTCCTCAGGCAGAATTCCGAAAGGTAATACCTGCTGATTACAGGCTTTTCCAGGTTGCTGACTTATTTTGTACATTGGAACTAATTTGTCTGAAAGATGAACATCATATCATTTCAAAATCCGAGGAAGCCTTCTTCGGTTCTAAGAGAGATATGCGAAAAAACTATCTGAATCCATTGTTTAAGAAACACTATAAGTAGTTAATTTGAGATAGCGTCCTGAAAACCACAAGGTTTAGTAAACAAACTCGCTCCGGCACTGGATTTCCAATGTCGGAGCGAGTCGTTTTTATTATGTTTTAAGCGTAAACGTCAAGTAAACGTCAAACCACAGGTGCCAT
>DCGL01000066.1:62107-64794 GCA_002314565.1 Clostridiales bacterium UBA1779 | reverse complement strand
CGATGACTTTTTTAACATCGCCTTTGAATGTTTATACGGTTTCTTTAACCACCAGGTCAACAAGAGCCTGGATTTTTTTCATTTCGGCATCATCAGAGAAAATCTTCGTGAAGTTGGTGTCAGATCGGTTTTCGTAATGATTGTCAATGAAGCCGTCGAAGCCGTGGCTGTCTGCAGGAAACAGAATCGTGTTGCAGAACTGGCGTGGCATTCCGACTACGCTGCGTCCGGTGACGGCAGCGTAAGCCGTCAGAGCCGTGATATAACCGGAAAGCGGATTCGGATGGAAGCGGTCCCCCTTATTCTTGATAAAGGTATCGTGACCGTAGAAATAAGCGTCGGGGTTCTGATCACGTTCGGTGAGCCTGTAGCAGACAAGCCCCCAGTCGGCGATTTTGACTCCTTCTTTTCTCAGGACTTCAAGACCGTCGAGAACATGGTCGTGCTTGTGATAATGCGTATAGGTGTGGACGAGATATACGAATTCGGTTTTCGGATTTTTGAATCGTGCAATGATATTCTTCGTATCCTGAACGAAATTCACGTTGTTATAACCGGCTTCGGAGATAAATACAACGTCTATATCGTCAAGGTCAAGGTCACGGAGCAGGTCCGAACCGAAGCAGGGGGTTCCGAGGCACTTCTTCTCAAACTTGCAGCCTTCCTCGGTAAAGTCCAACAGACGGTGTCCACCGTAGGTACAGTTATATACCGTAACGTTTTCTCCCATAGAAGCACAGAGCTTTTTGAAGATTCCGTTATTCGGCCGTCTCTGATTTCCGGGTTCAACGCAGCCACCGTAATAAACGAAGGAGTTGCCGATAAATACAACTTTTTTTCCGTCAAAATTATACATAAACAAAAACCTCAGAATTATTTATTTGAAACCACATCTGACTGTCATTATTGTGATGTCGGATGTGTTTTTGAAACGTATTTGAGAAATAATCATTTTTTACGTTTCGGAAAGGGCGAGCCGGATAACCGGTCTCCCTTTGGGACGGTCAGCTCGCGGTTCAGTTCAGGAAGCCCTGAAGGATGCGGTCCTCGGCTTCTTCTTCGGAAAGGCCGAGCGTCATCAGCTTGAGCATCTGCTCTCCGGCAATCTTTCCGATGGCGGCTTCGTGAACGAGCATGGCCTCGGTGTGTTCGGCGGCAATGGCGGGGATTGATGAAATCTTCGCATTGTCCATAATGATTGAGTCACACTGAACGTGTCCGAAGCACTTGTTCTTGCCGGTCATCTTCGGGTAGAAGGTCTGGACGGAGTTCTCTCTTGCAACCGAGCGGGAAACGACCTGACCGTTTGCCCCCTCATCCTCGAGAATGATTTCCATCTCGGATACGGCGTTCTGATTGCCGTGTGTCATAAGCTTTTCGTTTACGACGGTTTCGGCATTCTTTCCAACGTGAATATAGGTTTCACGCTTCGTTGAATCCACGCCCTTTATCTGGGTCGTGTCAAGCTGCATATATGAATTTTCTCCGACGTAGGCAACGGTTACGGGGTTCATTATCTTTTCACCGCTTCCCTCGCCCTCGCCGTAGTGCTTTTCAACGTATCTGACTCTGGAATTCTTTCCGATGTAAAAAGTGTGTACTCCGTCATGCTGAACCGTACCGCAACCGCCATTGTGAATGCCGCAGCCTGCTACGATGAGGACGTCGCAGTTGTCACCGATGAAGAAATCGTTGTAAACGACTTCTGTGTAGCCTGTCTCTGACAGAATTACGGGAATATGGACGGATTCGTTCTTCGTGCCGTCTTTGATGCGGATATCTATCCCGGGCTTGTCGGTCTTGCTTTCAATAACGATGTTCTCGGTTGAGGCTCTGCCGGCGGATTCGCCGTTTTTACGGATATTATATGCGCCCTGAGGAGTTTTTTCAAGGTCGGCAATTTCTTTTAAGAGCTTAAGTTCTTCTTTCGTCATACCGAAGCCCCCTTTGTGTATTTGCAGCCGGGTGCCGACTCGGCAAGAATTACGGGAAATACTTCTTCGCGCTTGCCTCTTTTGAGGATTTTTCCTCCGGAAAGGACGACGATTTCGTCGGCAAGACCGATGATTCTTTCCTGATGTGAAATAATAATGATCGTTGAGTTGCTGTTCTTGTGCAGGTCTCTGAAGGTTTCTGTGAGCTTTGCAAAGCTCCAGAGGTCAATTCCTGCCTCAGGCTCGTCAAAAATCATTACCTTTGAGTTGCGGGCAAGTATCGTCGAAATTTCGATTCTCTTTACTTCGCCGCCTGACAGTGAGGTATCAACCTCACGGTCTATATAGTCGCCGGCACAGAGTCCTACCTTGTTGAGGTACTTGCAGCACTCCTCGACCTTCAGGTCGTTTCTGCCGCTTGCTATCTCGAGCAGGTCGCGTACCTTCATCCCCTTGAAGCGCGGAGGCTGCTGGAAGCCGTAACTGACGCCGAGACGTGCGCGCTCCGTCACCGATAAATTGGTAATATCTTTTCCGTCCAGAAGGATTTGTCCTCCTGTAGGCTGCATAAGTCCCATTATGGCTTTTGCAAGAGTCGTTTTTCCGCCTCCGTTGGGACCTGTCAGAACGTAAAGTCCCCCGTCATTGAGCGTGAGGCTGATTCCGTCCAGAATGGTCTTCTCGGGCAGATTGTCCGCCGCCGATGAGGCGGTCAGGACCAAGTCCTTGATTTCGATCATTAAATATGTAACC
>DCGL01000066.1:19145-62068 GCA_002314565.1 Clostridiales bacterium UBA1779 | reverse complement strand
TTCAATCCAATAGATATACTCGGGTCCCGGATTTCGGGCTTCGTATTCTTTGAATTTAAGGTAAAGCTCAACCCCGTCAGAAGGGTCATGCCAGATGTCGGCGAAGATTAGGTCAAAGTCCGTAAGGCCTCTCTCGCAGAATTCATATGCGTCGCACAACTCAATTACGACCTTGCCGGGCTCGGGAAACTGCGGCAGAATGTGCTCCCTGAACAGCTTTACCGCGTCCTCACTCTTTTCAACCACTGTAAGCGATGTGACTTCCGGCTTAATTGCCGCCATATAAGTAAAATATCCGAGGCCGAGACCGAAGGTCAGAACGCGTCCGTGAGCTTTTTCAATTGCTTCGCGTGACGTGTTCGTTTCGTTTGGCATAAGCGTCATCCACTCTCTGCCGCCTTCAAGAACGGCAGGATATTCATAGCTTTCATCGAAGAAACCAATCTGAGGGATGACCTTAAATCCTGAATCCTTCGTGCCGGAAATCACCGGGTCATCGAACACGAATGCCTCGTACGGCTTGCAGGTACGGCGCTCAAAAGTCCAGTTTCCGGATTTACCGACGGGCAGCTTTACGTTCGTGTAATAAGGATCATTTCTGTACGGAGTCACGGACAGCTTATGAAACATCGGAAGAAACATATCGGAAAAGAACTGCCTGTCCTGCCTTTTTCCATATACGTCAAGTCCGCAGGCCGCTGCGGCTATTGAGGCAAAGGCATATTCGTCGTTCTTTTTATCACCGCCGGTAATTTCGTTAATCATCCCCGGCTCGATATAATCCGGAGCAAGATTGAGAAAAATCGACATAAGTGTGAAAAGCCGCTTGTTTCCGTCCCTGTACCAGCCTTCGTACGGTTTTAAAATTTCAGGCATCAGACTGTATCAGAATAATAAACGAAGAGGGGCAGCGGCAGCCATATTCTTGCAAAATCCGGAAGCATATCTCTTTCGGGACAGCAAAGTCCGAACAGAAGATTCATAGCTTCAATATGCTCAAACTTCATATCTGCCTTTTCTTCGGTATATTCACAGCTTGGTACTCCGTTTTTAACCGTCAGCGCAATATTTTCATTTCCGCCGCGTCCGTTGATATTCAGAACGAGCTTTCCGTCAGGCATTTTTTCGTAAGTTGCCTTGAGCTTCATAAAAGCACCGACGACAGCCTTGTAATTTAGTACACTGAAGGACTTGCAGGGCTCAAAGCTGATTCCTTCCGGAATATCCTGAACGAGTTTCAGATATTCGGGAAGATGCACGGGCAACTTGAATCCGAGCTTTCCTCTGCCAAGGTAACGGAATGCGTCGCGGATAAATTCACGCAGCTTCGGAATATATTCATCTTCAAGAAGGAGTTCGGAAACCTCGCAATCCTTCTCTACCATGTATCCGGCAAACTTTCCGTCAAGGTAAGCCGCATGTACGGACTGCTGCCAGCTTACGAGTATCTCATAATAATCTGCATTGTCTCGTGTGGCATACAGGTTCTGAGAGCTTGAAAGCTTCTTTATGCTGTCAAGGATGTCCTTATCTTCGGCCTTAACTCTTTTGAACGTAAAGATACTTTCCGAATCGCCGAAGCTGTGTCTGATATTGTCAGAATTGACTGAAAAGCTGTACTTCGGTCCCAATTTGTCATAAGAGAAATATCTGTATCTCTGACGGCGGCCGCCGAGGGCTGAGAGCACGACACCGTCCTTTACCATATCGTCAAGCGCCATATTCATCAGCTGCTTCATATAGCCCTTTGAACGTGAATACGGATGAACGGCAACGTTACCGATGCCCCTCGTCTTCAGAACTTCACCGCATACGCAAAGGTCGTGGTCGAAGGCTCCGATGGCGGATTTCAGTTTTCCGTCCTCGGTGACGACGTATGAATGGACAGCGGGCTCATATTTATACTGATAAAGCTTCGGAAGAAGTTTCTTGAAATCGCTCCCGTTTCCGTTGAAACCGAAAACGTAGTTTATAAAGTCAACGTAATCGTCGAACATTTCCGGAGTACCGCGTCCGGCATAGATTTTTTCATTCTCATATGAATTGCTCATCTTTAAAACCACAGCTTTTGCTGAGCAAAAGCTTCCTTTCTTTGGTGGGTGTAGCAGGTTTCGCGAAACAAAATTGTCGGTGTCCGGCAGACAAAGGCCGCAAAGCCGAGTGTCAATTGGCGGCGATGATTAACATCGTCTTTTTCCTTTCGGAATAATGAGTTTATTCTGTAAATAAAGCTTTCTCTGTGGGAACGCTGACGTAGGTATGAAGCAGAGGATGTTCTTTCCTTATTTTCTTCTCTGCATTTATTGCCGCTTTTTCCGTCCTGAAGAAACCGCAAACCGAAGATCCGCTTCCGCTGAGAACGGCGCCGGGGGTAAGGCAGCGCAGAACGTTCAGAATTTCAATATTCAGAGGACAGAGCTCCGGCAGTGTCATATCGAAAATATTGAATATGCTTCCGCATATTTTCCCGAATTCATTGCCTGCAGTTGCGGCAGTCAGTTTCTTATAATCACGCGGAACATACCCGGAAAAATCTCTATACAGTCTGTCAAGCTCCTTGTAAGCATCGGGAGTTGATATTCCCGCATCAGGCTTGATAAAAAGAAGACCGCACTTGGGGACGTTCAGTTTTTCCTCAAAAATATCGCCGCGTCCCGAAAGACGGTAACAACCTCCGCGCAGAAAGAAGGGGACGTCTGCACCGAATGTCCTTGCAAGCTTTTCTTCGGAATCGCTGTCGAGCGGGTTTCCGTAAATTACGTTGAGCCCGCGTATCACGGCAGCGGCATCGGTGCTTCCTCCGCCCATTCCCGCCTGAAAAGGGATGTTTTTCTCAAGTGAGATTGTAACGGAAGGATTAAACCCTGTAATTTTGTAAAATGCATCTGCTGCTCTGAATGCAATGTTCTTCTCATCCACGGGAAGACGGGATTCGCTGCACAAAAGTTTGATACCGTTTCCTTCGCGGCTGATGACTACTCTGTCTGAAAGACTGTGAGACAGCATAACGGTATTAACCGAATGGTATCCGTCAGTGTTCTTAGCTGAAACGTCAAGAAACAGATTAACTTTTGCACAGGCTCTGATGACGATTCCGTTCATAGCAAGGACCTTTCACTCTTTCTTTTATAGTATCAACAAAACCGAATCCGGAAAAGCATCGTTTTGACGTTCAATTACGTCTGCCGACACAGATTGAGTCATATAAAAGATAATACATAATGGTTCACGATATTATATTACAATAATATGATTTTTTCAAGTAATAATATATTAAATATATATAATCGGACATAAAAGTTGAATTTTGCTGATTTTGTGGTATAATATAATATTATACAATTACCCATCGAAAGGTCGTGAACTTTTATGTCAGAAAACGAAAAAGCAAAAGTCAGAAAAGGCGGTATATCCGTTGAAACACAGCATATCTTCCCCGTTATCAAGAAATGGCTGTATTCTGACAAGGATATTTTTATCCGTGAAATCGTATCAAACGCATCGGATGCCGTAATCAAGCTGAAGAGACTTGATTCACTCGGTGAAATTCATCTGCCCGAGGGCGAGAATTTCCGCATCGACGTTGAGCTGGACAAGGATTTGAAAACTCTCACCGTAACCGATAACGGTATCGGTATGACGGAAGACGAGCTTCAGAAATATATCTGCTCAATTGCTCTGTCCGGCGCCCTTGACTTTATTCAGAAATACGAAGGCGAAAAGAGCGAAGGCTCCGACAAGGCCGGCAACGGTATCATCGGTCACTTCGGTCTCGGATTTTACTCCTCCTTTATGGTAAGTGACTGCGTCGAAATCGATACACTGTCATATCAGGGAGGTCCCGCCGTACACTGGTCCTGCACGGAAGCGGGTGACTACGAAATCACTCCTTCACAAAGGTCCGAACGCGGAACAAGCATCATTATGCATATTTCAGATGAAGAAGCCGAATATCTCAAGATGTATAAGCTCAAAGAAGTTCTTGAGAAGTATTGCTCCTTCATTCCCGTACCCGTATACGTAACGGACGTTTCCGAAGCACCCGATACCGAGCTCAAGAAAGACTACGACGCAAATCTTGACGATGATGTCATAAATCTTTCGAAGACTGAGGCTGACGACGAAAACGACATTCCGAAGCACGTTGAGGTCACAAAGGCAGAAGCAAAGCCCATCAACGATACAGTTCCGCTCTGGAACAAGCCCCAGTCTGAAATTACTCCCGAAGAATACAACGCCTTTTATCATAAGCTTTTCAAGGATGCCGACGATCCGCTGTTCTGGATTCACATCAACGCGGATTATCCGCTGAATTTCAAGGGAATTCTCTACTTCCCGAAGATCCGCAGCGAATCCCAGTCTCTTGAAGGCCAGGTAAAGCTGTTCTACAATCAGGTCTTCGTGTCCGATAACATCAAGGAAGTTCTTCCCGAATACCTTCTTATGCTCAGAGGAGCCCTCGATTGCCCCGAGCTTCCCCTCAACGTTTCGAGAAGCTATCTTCAGGACAACGCATACGTTAAGCGTATCGGTCAGTTCATCGCAAAGAAGGTCGCGGATAAGTTCAATTCGCTTTGCAATACGGACCGTGAAAAATACGAAAAAGTTTACTCGGACATCAGAATTTTCATCGAGTTTGCCTGCATCAGAGACCGTAAGTTCCTTGAAAGAGTCAAGGACAGCCTGATTCTCAGACTTACAGACGGAAAGTTCAAGACCGTCGGCGAATATCTCAGCGATGCACAGAAGAAGGATGAAAAGCCTGCTGAATCTGCAGATGAAAGTTCCGATAAAACGGCTGAAGAAAAGCCCGCTGAACAGACTGAAGAAAAAACGGCAGATTCGTCTTCAGAAGAAAAGAAAGAAGAGCCCAAGGGCACGGTTTATTATGCCACGGATACGGCTCTTCAGACACAGTACATCCGCATGCTGACAGATGCCGGAACCGAGGTTGCCATCTTCGATCTTCCTCTTGATTCACAGTACCTGACAAGCCTTGAAGAATTCAAGGAAAACGTCAAGTTCGTACGAGTTGACGCCGATCTTTCCGATGCTCTCAAGGGCGACGGTGAAGTTGCCGAGGTCAGCGAAAAGCTCAAAGAGCTCTTCAAGAAGGTTGCCGGAAACGACAAGGTCGAAGTCAAGACAGAGTCACTCAAGTCAAAGGACGTTCCCGCTCTGCTTACGGTCAGCGAGCAGTCCCGCCGCTTTGAGGATATGATGAAACTTTATGCTGCTCCCGGAGAAACTCCTCCTGCCTTCCCGATGGACTACACTCTCACGCTCAATACCTCATCAGAGATTTACAAGAAGCTCTGCGAGCTTGCCGAAGGCAGCGATGCCGAGAGAGCCGAAAGCTTTGCATCTTTCGTCTACCGCCTCGCTCTCATCGCACAGAAAAAGCTCAGCGCCGACGAGCTTTCCGCCTTCCTGAACGAAGGCTACAAGCTGCTTCAGCTGTTCTGATTAAATTTTATATAATAACGTCATTAAAATTACATCATTGAAATTACATCATTGAAATGACATCATTGTAATCTACATCGTTGTAATTTGAGTTGTCAATTTTGTTTCCCCCGGCTTCCTTCCGATGATATGCCTATTTTGTGCATATCAGATCGTCCTTCGAAGCCGGGGGAGTGTTTTTTAAGTCTTTATAAAAAACAATGCCGGAATATTTTATTACAGCATTGTTTTTATCGACTTGGATCAAAAACAATGCCGGGATTTTCTTTTGCAGCATTGTTTTTCTTCAAAATATGACTTTACAATGCCGGCTATCAGATTACCGGCATTGTTTTCTTTCAAATTATCAAATTCCAATGCCACACATTCATTTCCTGGCATTGTTTTCTATTATATTATCAAATTCCAATGCCACCCGGATTTTTTCGAGCATTGTTTTGAAATTCCGAATAAAAACAATGCCCAAGACAGAAAGCGTGCCGAAGACAAAATCTTCGGCACGCCACGCAATAATTCAATTATTTACTCAGAATCAGTTCCGGCATTAAGTCAAGATCATATGTCCCGGGAGACGGAATCTGCATGGTCTTTGCCTTGACTTCAGTCAGAGTATAATCCTTCTGATACGTGAATGTGACACTCCTTCCGTCTCCGATATCGGTCTTGTCAGCACCGAAATTATACCAGGTTCTGGTAATGACGGTTGAGCCGTTCAACACCTCAATCTGTACTCCTTTTGTTGCCGGGGCATACCATGGAGATGTCAGCTCAATTATCGTTTTGCCTGATTCAAGCTGTGTGTTGTACTTTTTATTGAAATCAGCAATCTTAAGATTTTTCGCTGCATCTGTCTTGAGCCAGATAATCATTGTCGAATGAGCCCCGATAGTGCCGGAAAGCGAAAGAGTGTTCGGACCAAGAGTATCCGCCTTGGCTCCGGTTTTAGGCCATAATCTGATTTTATAATTGCTGAGATCGAAAGCATCGTCTGTTGCATTATAGAGCTCAACAAATGAATATCCGAACATATTGGAGCAAATCTCCGTAATCAGCAAATTGTTTAACTGCAGATACATTGTGTCTGAAAACGACGCCTCTCCCTGCTTACCGCTGACGATTGCACTGATTCTCGGTTTTGACACGGAATACGCAACGTCTGCGAAAACGGTCTTTTCTTCTCCTGCTGCCAAAGTACCTATTTCAACTATGGAAAAAGGAGGTTCATAGGCAAGCTTGAACCCGGAAAGTGCCGTCTGATAGAAATATACCTTGACGTCAGTCATCGCAGCATCTGAGGAATTCTTTACCGTGACGCTGACTCTGTGGTCATTGAGAGACGAGTTATCGTAAGCAATAAGAGAACGATCGATATCGGTGATATTTAGCTTGTCTCTTCCCTCAATCCAGACGGGAGCAGTAACGGCAAAGCCGCTGGAACCGTCAACCTTTACGTAGTAATAGTCATATTCGGGAGAAAGAGTGAGATTCCAGGTATATGTCTTTGATTTACCGGCATTTACCGATGCAACGATGATATTGTCTTCGGCAACGATATATACGTTTCCGACACCGGTGCTTTTCTCGGTTGAAAGTTTTACCGTAATATTGAGCTCCTCGGGATTATCAAGAGTGCCTCCGAGCCAAGTATCGTTGACACTGTAATAAATTTTCAGCGTACGGTCTGTCGTCGTGTAACTCCTTTTTGCAGTCAGAGCTTCGGCAATATTCTGACGGGTCAGAGATGGAGAAAGAACATATCCGACAGCCTCATTGACGGTTCCCCACTGCGCAGAATGGTTATCCTCATTGTGCAACGGGGAAACGTGCCAGCCTTTTGCCAGACACAGGGCCCATTCATTATCATAGGCAGAACCCTTGAATTCATACAGATTTACCACAGCATCGTATTTTTCCGAATATAGTCCGTATTCAAGGAAATTTCCCCAGTTATATCCCGGATGATTAAACTGTACGATAGCACCGGAAGCGGCTGACATTTTTTTATAATATCTTGCAAGATCAAGGGAATTCAGAGAATAAACATCTGAATTTATAGTATTAAGGTGGCCGTAATATCCGTAAGTGGCATTATAAGTCTGCTCATATCCGTAAAACGCAACAAAATTACCGGGATCATTGAATTCGTTGGCGAGCGGAATATGCTCACTCAGATATTTTGACATCGCAAAGGAGTTCGAATGGTCAGTCAGAGCAAAGAAGTCAAGCTTAGCAACGTCGCGGGCGTAGGTATAAGCCTCGCTTGCCGTGCCGGCTCCGTCAGAATCCGAGCAGTGAGCGTGGAGCTCCCCGCAATAAAGCTGCATATCTTCGCAGGCACCGCAGCCGAATTCAAACTCACGGAATGCATCTCCGACCTCGGATGACAAAAAGAGCGATACGGTGTGGAAACCATCTGCAAAGCTCAGTCCTGAAAGCGTATAGACTCCGTTATCTTCCTTGATAAATGACTTTACGCTGATTGCGTCAACGTAAATCTTATCGAGTGTGACTGCGGCTCCGGCAGGAGACGCAAGCGTGAATGAAATCTCAGGAGAATTTGTTGAAAGATTATAATACAGATTTTCCTGACTCATAACGTCGATGACCGGAGCGTTGGCGCCGTTCAGATTCGGGTCATCGGGTACGACCATCGTTTCCTCAGGAAGCGTTTCAAGAGGAACTGTCTGAGCCTCTGTTTCATTGTTCAGGGTATCCGATGAAACGGGTTCAGAAACTGGCTCTGTCTTTGTGCAGGAGTTTAACAGCAGCGCTGATACAAGTGTCGCGAATAGGAAAAACAGTACGAGCGACCGAGTCTTTAACGATTTAGACATACATAGCCTCCGACTAAATAATTTTATGCTTATTATAGACTATATTAGCCGATTTGTCAAATCAAATGACACATTTTGACAAAATTGTACGGTCTTTTCAATCGAAAATACAAAAGATGACAGAGGCGTTTCTCTGTCATCGAAGGATTGTTATTTATCAAGAAGAAAGCTGACCGCAAGATAAAATCTGTTCATCAGCTGCGGGTCCGGGGTACCGGACGAGCCGAGAGGGACGGCCTTGTTCTTGCCGTGATAATCACTGCCGGCGGTTATAAGCAGATTGTATTTTTCTGCCATTGAAAGCATAATACGCGTCTGCTCTTCGGTGTATGAAGAATAGTAGCATTCAAGGCCCATAAGCCCCATTCCCTTGAGTCTTGAAACGCGCTCTGAAAGCTGTTCTTCAGAGAGTAGACCGGAGCCGTCTTCAAGTATCCCGTGTGCAAGTACGGGAATTCCGTCGGCCTTGAGAATTGCGTCAATTGCTTCTTCGGGAGTAAGCTTCTTGTCTTTACCGTGAAATCCGTTCATAAGCTCGAAGCCTTCCGCCTTGTCCTTTACGTATCCCTTTTTGAGAAGCAAAGCAACGAAATGCGGTTTACCGGGATTTTCGTTTTCAAGCAATTCCCTTTTTTCTTCATCGGTAAAAACGAAATGATGTTCTTCTTCAAGGAAGCGAAGCCGATTCAGTGCTTTGTCTCTGCGCGCCTTGTGAGTGACCTCTGCGGCATCCTGAATGGACTTTTTATTGACGTCGTAGCAATAACCGAGAATGTGATACTTTCCCAAAGCATCGCGGCATGAAAGCTCGATGCCGCCGAGAAACGCCGGATCACCGGGTTTCAGTTTTTCTTCGATCTCACGGCAGCCCCCATAGGTATCGTGATCCGTCAGCGAGAAAATATCGATATCTGATGAGCGGACTTTTTCAAGCAGCTCAAGAGGGGTATCGCTTCCGTCGGAAACATTCGAATGAAGATGAAGGTCCGGATGTTTATAAAGCATAATTTACAGCCCGCTCTTATTCACCGATGGCCTTTGAAAGAGCCTTCGAAAGCTGATCCGGGCAGGAGGTGGTCTTGAAGCCGCATCTGATTCCGGAAAGCTTTTCAATTGCCTCTTCGGCCTTCATTCCGGTCACAAGCTTTGAAATCCCCTGAAGATTTCCGTTACAGCCTCCGTGAAACTGTACGAAACGGATTACGTTTTCGTCGTCAAGTTCAATATCAATAGCCTGTGAGCAGGTTCCCTGTGTTTTATAACTAAGCTTTTTCATAATCAGTAAACCGTAATATTTCCTTCATTAACGATAATGGTAACAGTATAAGCCTCGACGGCTTCTGCAGAATCCGTATCCTCGGCTGCTGAAGTTTCATCACCGTCGGGATTTTCTTCAGCGGGCTCTTCCCCCGTCTGACTTTCACTTTCGATAATCTTCGATATATCAACGTAGTTTTCTTCAGTGTATACTCCGTTGATAATTCTCTCAGTGCCCCAGTTGATAATACCGGATTTTGTCTCAAAGCGAACGTTGAAACCGGTAAAATCACTTTCGTATCTGTCATAATCGACGTTTCCGCTGAGAATCTTTATATAAAGAGCTCTGACAACGGTTGTACGCTTTAAAGTGGCATATGCGGTGGCACCGTTGATTTCAATTTCATTGACCGTAACGTTATTGAGATCGATATTGGAATCATCGGTGGAGTCGATAATTATCGACGAGTCGGTTTTTACGTTGTTGACTTCAACGTTACCGTCCGACACCTTGATTTTATAGTCGCAGTTGACGCTCAGGTCATTGAGAGTGACGTTACCGCCTGTTGTGACGTTGAAAATAATAGCTGCCGCATCATCCGTAAGGAAAAAGTTTACCGTACGGTCCTTGTCGCGGTATTTGAAATAATGGAGGTAATCTCTGAATCCGTTGAAATTGATTTTCAGATTGTCAACGTCAATGATATTGGAAATCGCGGTATTGTCATTCAGCTGAAGAGTTGACTTGCTGGAGGACAGTTCATACGTTCCGTCCGGGAAGTTCACCAGTTCAACGTAGTTTGAATCTGCTCCACCGTAAATATTGACGTCAACGTCGGAAAGACTGAGGACTATTTTCTTGATTTCATCGCCCTTGAACTGCTGAGTGTTGGTATAATTGTTGTTGCTGTCTCCCGTCTGTACGAATAGTGCCACGCCCTGGGTATCAGCCATGTTGACGGCAGTAACCATAAGCAGAACACCGACGCAGGCGAGCAGAACGGAAATAATCAGAAAAATAACTGACGTAGGTTTCATTGTCTGTCTCCCTTCTCAGACGTCCTGAAGAAGTCTGCGGATTGCTCCGAGACCTTCTTTGCCTCGTCTGAAGGCAAGGCCGAGAAGCTTTGCGAGAAGCTTCATGGCAAAAGGAATAAGTCTGATTGCAAAGTTGTACACAAGGATTCCGGCAAACATAACAACGGCACCGACTGTGATTCCGAGCCCGATTTCAAACAGACCGACAGGAGCCGAACCCTTGATTATCATAATGACACCGTAAATGATTCCGACCAGCGCAACGGTAACCCCTGCAAACACGAATGCTATCAGTCCGGCAATGAGGACTATCATAACCAGAGCAAGAGCAACCCAGAATGCGATGTAAATAAAAATCATTAAAGCCGAGAGTGTAATGAGGAACGGAAGAGCAATTGCGAAAAGAATCCAGAAAATGATTCTGAACTTTTTGTCTTCATAATCGTCTGCCTGAGCATTTGACTCATATTCATCAACGGATTCCGAACTCTTCTTTGCAGCCCCCTTGATTTTGACTATGAGTTTTCCGATAAAGCCGGCTGTTTTGACGTCATCTTTCTTTTCACCCGGTCTGTACTGTTCAAGCTCCTCATCCGTAATTTCTACAGCAGTATCTTCCTCAGCTTCTTTTGCGACTTTATTCGCGGAAAAAGGAGCTGCAATCTTAACGTCGTCATCGGATTCTTCTTCACAAGCTGCAGCAATAACGGTATTTTCCGTTTCGGCAGGAGTATCCACCGCAGGCTTTTCTTCGGATTTTTTACCCTTCTTTCCTTTTTTGCCGGAATCGGTTTCGGCCTTGGGGGCAACGTCGGCGGAGGCCTTGAGCGCAGACTCAATATCTTCGAACTCCTGTACGTCCGGTTCGGTGTTTTCGGCCGGCTCCTCCCCTTTTTCCTTAAGCATTTCGGAAATTTCATCAGCCATATCGTTAACGGATACTTCGATATCGTTCATTCCGTTTTCATCGAAATAGCTTGCGACGGGAATCATTTCTGCTTCAACGGTTTCACTTCTGAAACCGCGTTTCAGAAGCTCATCACGGAGCTGTGAAATAAATTCTTTCTTCTCCATAAAATAACCTTTCTTTTTGTAAGTTAAAAAGACGTTTTAAACATTCAAAATAAAAACAAACACTTTTCAAAATGACTGTTTTATGGTATAATTACAGTATATTCTATCACATTTAAGGTAATAATTCAAGATGAGAATGAGAAAAAAGAAGCATTCGGCCGAAAGAATCGAAGCCTGCGCCGATCTGCTTATCAAAACACCCCTTGATTTTTATGGAAAACCCGAAGAGATTTTCGGAAACAACAAGCCTATGCTGCTTGAAATCGGCTGCGGAAAAGGAGATTTTGCCTCAGGTCTTTCAGTTAAAGAAGCCGCTCATAATATTGTGGCTCTTGAAAGAGTACCGGACGTTGCAATGTTCGCACTTGAAAAAGCAAACGCCTCCCGTGACTCAAGACCGGATAACCTTCGTTTCATTATCGGAAAAGCCGAGTATCTTACGGATTGGTTTGCCGAGAACTCCTTTGACTGCATATACGTCAATTTCTGCGATCCCTGGCCCAAGAAAGGCTATTTCAAGCGCCGTCTTACAGCTCCTTCCTTCCTGGAAATGTACAGACGGCTGCTGGTTCCCGGCGGCGAGCTGCATTTCAAGACCGATAACGAGCCTCTCTTTGACTGGTCCGTTGAACAGTTTGAAGCCGCTGGTCTTGAGAGACTCTTCTACACGAGAGACCTGCACTCAAGTGAAATGAACGCAGTAAACATTGAAACCGAATACGAAAGACACTTCTCAGAGCAGGGCATGCCAATCTTCTCTGCTCACGTCAAATTCCCGGACGTAAAGACTGCCTCCGACCAAACCGCTGCCGAATCAGCTTCAGAGGAAGGAGCACAAAATTCCGGCTCCGGCACGAAAAAATAATGTCCTCAATTGCAAGAAACGAAGCAGGAGGAATTCTGCTTCTTGACAAGCCCGAAGGCTTGACGTCTCAGGATGCGGTAAATATCGTCAGAAAGGTATTCGGCACGAAGCAGGCAGGTCATACGGGAACGCTTGATCCAATGGCAACCGGCCTTCTTACGGTTCTTGTCGGGCGTGCAGTAAAAGCCAGCGAATATGCCGTATGTGACAGAAAGAGTTACAGAGCAGTACTCAGACTCGGAAAATCTTATGACACTCAGGATATAACCGGCACGGTGCTCAGTGAATCCGACATTATCCCGGGCGAAGAAACCGTTCTCAGGGTCTGCACTTCATTTACAGGTGAAATAGAACAACTCCCCCCAATGTACAGCGCCATAAAGGTTAACGGGAAAAAACTATACGAGCTTGCACGTGAAGGCCGCGAAATCGAAAGAGAAAAGCGGAAAATACGCATATATTCGCTGTCGGCTCAAAAACTCAATGATACGGATTACAGTCTGGACGTAGAATGTTCTTCAGGCACTTATATCAGAACTCTCTGCGCCGATATCGGCAGCGCCCTCGGCTGCGGCGCGGCAATGGCTGCACTGCGCAGAACGTCCGTCGGACATTTCAGTCTTACAGATGCTCACGATGTTTTCGAACTGAAAAAGCTGACAGCTGAAAATCCCGACTTTGATTTTGCGTCACTTCTCTTACCCGTAGAAGAACTTTTCGCAGAACTTCCGTCAATTAATACCTCAGCTTTCCATGAAAAGCTGCTGCGCTCCGGCTGTGCCGTGGCGATTCATAAACTCGGAATCAAAGAAGCCGCGCTCGGCCAAAGATTCGCGCTTTTCGACGCTGACGGTATCTTCTATGCCCTTTCCGAATGCGTTGAAGGTCCGGAAGGCCCGGCACTGAAATCCATAAAACTGTTTGTCTTATAAATCCGCTGAGCACCAAAACAGGAATCATTATAACCGTTCATTTTTTATATAATATTCGCACAATCCCGCAACTCATTAAAGACGATTGACTAATAAACGTTTCATATACAAAACCCCGGAACTTTTTCAGTTCCGGGGTTTTGTATATGTCAATTAAGCGTCAGCTGACTTCTTGTAATCTTCAACAATCTTTGTTGCGATGTTTCCGGGTACCTGAGCATAATCAGTTACCTTGAATGAGAACCATCCCTTGCCCTGAGTCATGGCTCTGAGGGCGATGGGGTAATCCTGAAGCTCGGACTTGGGGGCAACGGCATGAATTACGGAGTAGCCCTTCTTGCCGGCAAGAGCATCCTGACCCATAATGCTTCCGCGTCTCTTGTTGAGGTCACCCATGATGGAACCGACGAGAGAATCGGGAACTGTGATGTCAAGGTCTCCGACAGGCTCGAGAAGTACGGGAGCTGCCTGCTCAAGACACATCTTGTATGCCATAATGGCGGCAGTCTTGAAGGATACTTCATCAGAGTCAACGGGATGGTAGGAACCGTCATGCAGGTCGGCAGCCAGATGAGTCATCGGGAAGCCGGCAACACCCTTGGTCATACCTTCGAGAAGACCCTTTTCAACGGCAGGGTTGAAGTTCTTGGGAACGACACCGCCGACGACGGAAACCGTGAAGGTAAGTCCGGGATCTTCACCGGGAGCAAATCTGATCCATACGTCACCGAACTGACCTGAACCGCCGTTCTGCTTCTTGTGACGTGCATGAATATCGACAGACTTTGTAATCTTCTCACGGTAAGGAATTCTGGGAGTTTCAAGCTTGATGTTAACGCCGTAGCGGGACTTGAGCTTTGCAGTAAGAACTGCAAGGTGCATATCACCGATACCGGTGATAATCATCTGCTTGGTTTCGGGATCGGTTTCGCTCTTGAGAGTGTTGTCTTCTTCGAGCATTCTTGCAAGAGACTGAGAAATCTTTCCTTCATCCTTGGCTGTTTCGGGAATGATTGCCATTGTCATATATCCGTCGGGGTATACAATCTTGGCATATTCGCCGGCACCGGATTCACGCAGAGTATCGTTTGTGTTGGTGTTTGAAAGCTTTGTAATCATACCGATATCGCCGCAGGCAAGTTCATCGACTTCAGTCTGGTTCTTGCCCTTGACAACGTAAATATGAGACATCTTTTCGGTTGAACCTGTTGTAAGGTTTGTAAGAACGGTATCCTTTTTCAGTGAACCGGTCATAACCTTGAAGAAGGACATCTTTCCGACGAACGGGTCGGAAACTGTCTTGAATACGAAAATTCCTGCAGGGCCGTCTTCGGCGATGGGCGTCTTTTCGCCGTTCTCAAGTTTTTCATTCTTTCTGGAAGTGAACTTCGGGAAGGTTTCAACGCAGGCATCAAGGAATCTGGCAACACCGAACAGAGTTGTGGCAGAAGCTACGTAAACGGGAGCGATTGTGCCGCTCTGAATACCGTCGTGAAGAGCCTTTGTCATTTCTTCTCTGGTGATTTCCTCTTCCATGAGGACCTTTTCCATCATCTCTTCGCTGACCATTGCGACAGCATCGTAGAGAGCGGACTTATATGTGTCGGCTACTTCCTGGTAGTCGGCATTCATGGGAACCTCAACGGGCTTTCCCTTTGCGTCGTATTTATAGCACTTGAAACCGATAAGGTCGATAAGTACGTTTTCGTCCTTTCCCTTGTAAGGAACGGCAACAGGACATACTTCTGAACCGAAAGTTTCTTTCAGCTGTTCAAAAACCTGATGATAGTGAACTTCAGGATCATCATATTTATTGATAATGAAGGTACGGGGAACGCCCATCTCGCCGGCATAATCCCATGCGAGTTCAGTTCCGACCTGTACGCCTGATTTTGCATCAACAAGAATAATGGCATTTCCGGCAGCTCTGAGAGCCTGCTTGACTTCGCCTGAGAAATCGAGATATCCGGGAGTATCGAGAACGTTGACTTTTACGTCTCTCCAGGTAACAGGAGCAAGGGACGTTGAAATAGAGAATCCTCTCTTTACTTCTTCGGGATCGTAATCGCAGGTGGTGTTTCCGTCAGCGACTTTTCCGAGTCTGTCTGTTCCTCCGGTAACATAGAGCATAGCTTCGGCAAAAGAGGTCTTGCCGGAGCCTCCGTGACCAAGGAGGGCGATGTTTCTGATTTTAGCGGTTTCAATCTTTGCCATGGTTAGTCCTTTCGATATCCTGAAAGTTTTCAGTCAGGATAAATTAGTGTAAAAAATACAACGAAACTATTTTATCACATATAATAAAATAATTCAATAGGAAATTAAGTCTTGAGAAACAGTTTTTTTGCGTTTTCTTCAGTAATACGCAATATTTCTTCACAAGAAATACCAAATACTCTTCCGATGGCCTGTGCGGTATAAGTAATATAATCAGACCGGTTGCATTTTCCGCGATACGGCTCAGGCGCAAGATAAGGAGCATCCGTTTCGCAAAGCAGCCGTTCAAGAGGTACCGAAGAGCACACTTCCCGTACTCTCGGAGCATTTTTAAAGCTTATGACACCTGAAAAGGAAATATACCAGCCACGGCGTATGAGCTCCTTTGCCATCTCGGCACTGCCGGAATAGCTGTGAAACACACCGCGCACTTTCGGATATTTCAGAACGGTTTCAAAGCAATCGCCATGCGCATCTCTGTCATGGATGATAACCGGAATGTCAAGTGACTGTGCAAGCTCAAGCTGTGCCTCAAAGAAACTCTGCTGCAGGGCTTTGTCTGTATTCTCATAATGATAGTCAAGTCCGATTTCGCCTACGGCAACTATTTTGTTCTTTTCTTTTCCTTCAAGCAGCGAACGAAGCCTTGACATTGCCCCGTCAAGTCCGCCCTCTTCATGCCATGCCTCAGTCGGATGAATTCCGACTGCAGCATACATATTTTCGAAGGACCGTGCCTGTCTGATAACGTCAAGAGAATTCTGCGTATCAACGGCCACGTTGATTATATTCCCGACGCCGGCAGCCGGCATTTCTTCAATCAGGGCAGCCGCTTTTCCGGGATATTCATCAAAGCGGCTGTCAGTATAATGGGCATGCGTATCGAAAATTTTCGGCATTATCTTACTCTCTCGCCGAGAGGAGTTTCAGGGTCGAGGAAGACTACTCTTACGGTTTCTTCCCCGCTTGCCAAAAGCATCCCCTGCGATTCAACGCCGCAGAGAGTGGCGGGAGCAAGATTGGAAACGAGAATGATTTTCTTGCCGATAAGGTCCTCGGGCTTGTAGAATTTGGCAATTCCGGATACGACCTGTCTGGTTTCGTAACCGAGATTCACCTTGAGCTTGAGCAGCTTCTTTGCCTTCGGAACGGTCTCGCATTCGAGAATCTGGGCGGTTCTCAGCTCGACCTTCATAAAGTCGTCAAAACCGATAACAGCACAGCCTTCGGGCTTATCGGGATGTTCTGCCTTTTCCTTTGCGGCCTTGGCGGCGAGGAAGGCTTCTCTTTCGGCAATGATTTCTTCCATAAGCTTCTGCTCGTCGATTCTGGCAAACAGAACGGTTGAATCCTCGACGAATGAACCGTTTTTCAAAGAAGCGTAAGCTTCATCTGAAAGCTGAGTATCGTAATCAACGGATTTTGAGTCGATTCCGCAGTTGAGTTCTCTGAATATTTCTTCGCAGGTTTCGGGAATGATGGGGTAAAGCAAGAGCGACGCCCAGCGGATGGCGCAGAGCAGGCTGTAAAGAACGGCGGCAAGTCTGTCGCGGTTTGCCTCATCCTTGGCAAGCGACCAGGGTGTCGTCTCGTCAATATACTTGTTGGCTCTGTCGAGCATCTTAAATACTGCGGCTACGGCATCGGCAACGTGATACGTGTCCATTGAAGCGAAAAACGCATCCCTTGCTTCAAAGCAGCTGCGCTTCAGTTCTTCGTCAAGAGCTTCGAACTTCGACGGAACCACAATCTCTTTGCCGAAGTACTTCTTCTGCATGTCGAGCGTGCGCTTAACAAGATTTCCGAGGTTGTTGACGAGGTCCATATTGTATCTCTTGAATACGTTTTCCCAGGTTGCGGAACCGTCGGAAGCGTAAGGCATTTCGGAAAGCGCATAGTAGCGGGCTCCGTCCACCTTGACGTATTCAGCCATCTTGTCGGTGTAAATAACGTTCCCCTTGGACTTGGACATCTTTTCGGTTCCGAAATTGAACCAGGGATGACCGAAAACCTTCTGGGGCAGCGGCAGATCCAGTGCCATCAGGAAGATGGGCCAGTAAATGGTATGGAAGCGGATGATGTCCTTGCCAATCATATGTACGTCGCAGGGCCAGCGCTTCTTGAATTCTTCCGACTGTTCGTCGTAAGTCTTGTCCGGGTCGTAACCGATGGCCGTGATATAGTTTGTCAGAGCGTCGAGCCAGACGTAAACGACGTGTTTCGGGTCTGAAGGAACCTGAATTCCCCATGAGAAGGAGGTTCTTGATACGCAGAGGTCCTGAAGACCGGGAATGAGGAAGTTGTTGAGCATCTCGTTCTTGCGGGCTTCGGGCTCGATAAAACCGGGATGGTCATTGATGTAATCAATCAGCTTCGGTGCGTATTTCTGCATATTGAAGAAATACGCTTCTTCTCTTGCCTTCTTTACGGGAGCTCCGCAATCCGGGCAGACCTCACCCGTAACCTGTGTCTCTGTGAAGAAGGATTCGCAGGGCTGGCAATACCAGCCTTCATAATATCCCTTGTAAATATCGCCCTTGGCAAGGAATTTTTCAAATATCTTCTGAACTGTCTTTACGTGGTAATCGTCCGTGGTACGGATGAAATAATCGTAGCTGACGTTCATCTTGTTCCACAGATCCTTGACAACTCCTGAAATACCGTCAACGTAAGTCTGGGGGTCTTTCCCGGCCTTTTCGGCATAATCCTGAATTTTCTGACCGTGCTCATCGGTTCCCGTGCAGAAAAACACGTCATATCCGCGGGCTCTCTTATATCTTGCAACGGCATCGGTCATAATTGCCTCATAGGTGTTTCCGAGATGAGGCTTTGACGATGCGTAGGCTATTGCCGTGGTAATGTAATAAGGTTTCTTCATAACAATTCTCTATCCTTTTTAATTTTATATTCTTCAATAAGTTCCTCTGCGTACATTGCCGCGCAGAGATTTTTTATGGCAAATCCGTTCCAGATGCCGTAAATAAGCACCGTAACGGCTGAAAGTATATACATTCCGGTAAATGAAAAAGCGCAGACCGTCATTTCCCTTTTCAGGCTTTTCGGGGCAGAAAATGCGCAGATAAGGCAGTCTGAAAAGCTCAAATCAGGACAAAAAGCATGCAAACGGCACATTCGTCTGAACAGCGAGCAGAGAAAAATCCAAAGCGGGGTCACAATAAACGAAACCGAAACGAAAAATCCCATTCCGTTTGTCATTGCAAATAAAGTTATTGCGGTTACCGGTACTGCAGCCGAGAGAAACGACATTGCCGTGACAAAGAAGGAGCATAAAAACGTCCGCACTGACGAAAACGGTATGAGCATATCCGCTATATCTGCTCTTCTTTTTTCATACGTACCGCAGATCATTATCGAATATCCGTGATATAACGGAAGAGAGAGGAAAACTGCCGTCAGTATTTCAAAATATGAAATTACGTCCTGTTCAGTGTAACTGAGTTCAAATACTGCGTTTCCGAAAATCATCAGGCATAAACCGTGCAGGGCAATATAAACGAGAGACGTACCCAGGATGCACAGCAAAAATGCAAGACTGCAGATCAGTCTGTTCGTTCCATCGCAGAGAATTGATGCGGCGGTATTCTTTTTTGAACCTATTTCAAATCCTGCATTCTGTTTTCCGAACTCATAAAAGACGTTTGACTGTCTCACTGTGTTTTCCTCCTTCCTCAAATAATAAAACAGCTTGACTGAGTGAATAATATTCCTTGTATTATATCACATTTTGAAATATAAATAAATACATTTTGAGCAAATAATTCAATCCTTGATAAATTGAGGTTTTATTTTCGGAAAATCGTTTTTTTCCTTGAAATTCCGACCGCTATTTGATAAAATATTCTATATATTTTATAATTTCCGAAAGGGTATATCAATGTCAACAGAATACGAATCAGCAAAAAAAGCATATAAGGCCTTCGGTACGGATACCGACCTGGCTATTGAAAAATTACTTGGCGTCCCCGTATCCCTGCATTGCTGGCAGGGCGATGACGTCAGAGGTTTTGAAGGAGCAGCCTCTCTTGACGGCGGAATCCAGACAACCGGCAATTATCCCGGAGCCGCAAAGGGACCCGTTCAGCTTATGCAGGATCTTGACAAGGCTATCAGCCTCATCCCCGGAAAAGTCAGAATCAACGTTCACGCCTGCTATTCGGTTTTCAATGAAAACAACCGTGCCGACAGAGATTCGCTGAAGCCTGAGCATTTTGCTCCCTGGGTTGAATTTGCCAAGGCTCATAACTGCGGTATTGATTTCAATCCCACTTATTTTTCACATCCCATGGTTAAGGACGGGCTTACTCTTTCAAGTCCCGATGAAAACGTCCGCAATTTCTGGATCCGTCACGGAATCTGCTGTCTGAGAATCGGCGAATATTTCGCACGTGAAACGGGCTCCAAATGTCTGATTAACTTCTGGATGCCCGACGGCTGCAAGGACACTCCTGCAGACAGATACAGCTGCCGTGCAAGAATGGCCGATTCACTCGATATGATTCTCGCCGCAGGATACGATAAAAATCTCGTCTGCATCTCACTTGAATCAAAGGTCTTCGGCATAGGGGTTGAATCCTACACGGTCGGTTCCGCCGAATTCTGCACGAGCTTTGCCGCCACCCGCGGCCTTGTACCTCTTATGGACAACGGCCATTATCATCCGACCGAATCCGTTGCCGACAAAATTTCTTCCTTTATGCTATTCAATCCGGAAATCGCCCTTCACGTAACCCGCGGTGTCCGCTGGGACAGTGACCACGTAGTCCGTTTTGACGATGAAATACGTGAAATCGCCCTTGAAATCGTCAGATGCGGGGACCTTGACCGTTATCACCTGGCTCTTGATTACTTTGACGCAAGCATCAACCGCATTGCCGCCTGGGTAAGCGGAACGCGCTCCTTCCTCAAGGCTCTGCTCTATGCCGAACTGTGGCCGAATGAAAAAGGAGCAATGCTGCAGGAAAACGCCGAATTTTCCGAACTCCTCGTTCTTTCCGAGGAAATCAAAACAGCCCCCTTTGCCGCCGTATGGCAGGAATACTGCCGCCGTGCCGGAAGTGCTGCCGGTATGGAATGGCTTGACGAAGTCAAAAAATACGAAAAAGAAGTATTGCTCAAGAGATAAATACGCATATTTTCCATTTTTCGCTTAAAAGGAGAACAAGGGTATGCTTTACAATAAAAACAAAAGAAAAGAACTTTCCGACAGTCTCTTCGCTTCCCCGACCTCTGAATACAGAGGAGCCCCCTTCTGGTCCTGGAACTGCAAGCTCGACAAAGACGAGCTTCTGCGTCAGGCTGACGTTCTTCGTCAGATGGGCTTCGGAGGCTATCATATTCACGTTCGCTCGGGTATGGATACCGAATATCTCGGTGAAGAATTTATGGACCTGGTAAAAGCCTGTTCTGACAAAGCCGAAAAGAACAGAATGCTCACCTGGCTCTATGACGAGGACCGCTGGCCCTCGGGCTTTGCGGGCGGACTTGTCACAAAGGACCCGAAGTACAGAATCAGATATCTGCTCTTTACTTCCGTTCCGTATGAAAACGAGAAAGCTTCAGCCTACAAGGTGGATGAAACTCAGAAAGCAGTAAGAACGGGCAACGGCACTCTCATAGCAAGATTCGACGTAAAGCTCGACAAAGACGGCTGTCTCGAATCTTACAGAAAACTCGAAGACGGTGAAAACGCCCAAAACGCTCTCTGGTTTGCCTATATTGAATCACCGGCCCTCAATCCCCGATTCAACGGTCAGACGTACGCTAACCTTATGGACAAGGCGAGCATCGACCGCTTCATAGAAGTAACCCACGAGAGATATTATGAGAAAATCGGCGACCGTTTCGGAAAATCCGTTCCCGCCATTTTCACTGACGAGCCTCAGTTCACACATAAAAAAGCGCTCTCCTTCCCCGAATCGAAAGAAGACGTAACTCTTCCCTGGACCGATGATTTTCCAGACAGCTTCAACGCTGCATACGGTCTGGATATCGTCGCCCATATTCCGGAACTGATATGGGAACTGCCCGAAGGGATATCCGGATACAGATACAGATATCACGACCATGCCTGTCAGAGATTTACCGACAGCTTTGCAAAAAACATCGGTTCCTGGTGCGAAAATCACGGAATAAAGCTCACGGGACATATGATGTCCGAGCCGAGCCTGTCGTCACAGACAGCAGCCGTCGGCGAAGTTATGCGTTCGCTTTCGGCATTCCAGCTTCCCGGCATAGATATGCTTGCCGACAGACACGAATACACAACGGCGAAGCAGGCAGCCTCCATTGCTCATCAGTACGGCCGTGAAGGCGTCATGAGCGAGCTTTACGGGGTCACCGGCTGGGACTTCGATTTCCGCGGCCACAAGCTTCAGGGAGACTGGCAGGCAGCTCTCGGCGTTAGCGTCAGAGTGCCTCACCTTTCCTGGGTTTCCATGGAAGGAGAATCAAAGCGCGACTACCCCGCAAGCATCAACTACCAGTCAAGCTGGTATAAGAAATACTCATACGTCGAAGACCATTTCGCAAGACTGAACACGGCCCTGACCCGCGGAAAGCCGCTTATCCGGGTCGGAGTCATTCATCCGGTCGAATCCCTCTGGCTTCACTGGGGTCCCTCTAATCAGACCGCAGCTGTCAGATCGGATCTTGATTCAAAATTCGCATCAGTCACGGAATGGCTGCTGATGGGTGATATCGACTTTGATTACGTCTCAGAGTCCCTGCTTCCCGAGCTCTGCAAGACGGGCACAAATCCTCTCACCGTCGGTAAAATGAAATACGATGCAATTATTGTCCCCGGCTGCGAAACCCTGCGTTCAACCACGGTTGAACGTCTGCAGGCTTTCCGTAAAGCCGGAGGAAAACTCATTTTCGCAGGAATTGCCCCGAAGTATATGGATGCACAGCCTTCACCTGTACCTGCTTCTCTCTTTGCCGATTCGGAGCATTGCGATTTCACTCAGGCTTCCCTGCTTGAAAAGCTTGAAGACGTAAGAGAAGTTGATATAAGATACCTGAGCGGTTCCTGCCCGAACAATATGATTTACCAGCTGCGTGCGGACGGAAAATACCGCTGGCTCTTTACCTGCCGAGGAAAGCATCCCGGAAACTGCGACCTTTCGAATTTCATTGAGCTTTTTATCACAGTTCGGGGACTTTGGAACGCAAAGCTCTACAATACGCTTGACGGCTCAGTTACTGATGTTTCCGTAACCCATAAAAACGGAAAAACCGTCATAAGACAGGGATATTATATCCATGACAGTGCCCTCTTCCGTCTCGAACCTGCAGATACTGCGCTGACCTTTGAAAAAACGACAGGACCCGAAAAACGCATCGTTCACGAAGAGCTTGAAATCAAAGACGTAAAAGTCGGACTTAACGAGCCGAATGCCGCAGTCCTCGATATTTTCGAATACAGCTTTGACGGCGGCGAGTGGCAGAAAGCCGAAGAAATTCTGAGAATTGATACAAAGCTTCGACGTTCTCTCGACTGGACCCCCTGGGGTGGCAGCGCAAACCAGCCCTGGTGCATAGAAAAGGAGCCCATAACTCACTCACTCCGCCTGCGCTGCTCAATTGACAGCAGTGTTTCGGTACGTGCACCGAAGCTTGCACTTGAAGCAGCCGAAACAACGAAGATTATATTCAACGGTGAAGCCGTTGAAAGCAAGATCGCAGGCTGGTATACGGATAAGTCAATTAAGACCGTGGCACTTCCCCCGCTGCGCAAGGGAAAGAACACTTTTGAATTTGAAATGCCCTTCGGTAAACGGACGGCAGCCGAACGTATGTATCTGCTCGGAAATTTTTCAGTAAACGTACGCGGCTCTGAGCTTACAATCGGTGCTCCCGTAAAATCTCTCGGCTTTGACAGCATCGTATCTCAGGGACTTCCCTTCTACGGCGGTGCCGTTTCATATTCGTTTGAAGTAACGACAAAGCTTCCGGTTCTGAACGTCAGACTGCCTCATTACAGAGCTGCGGTATTGGATATCTCGCTTGACGGCGGAAAACCCGTCACCGCAGCCTTTGCCCCCTATCTTGCAACGTTCCGTGACGTATATGAAGGTACTCATACAGTTACGGTTACCGCATATATCAGCCGCCAGAACGCCTTCGGTCCCATTCACCTGGGCGACCAGAAGATGCCATACCAGAGCCCCGCAGCCTGGCGTACAGTAGGTGACAGCTGGACCTACTCATACAGACTTGCACCGGAAGGACTGATTTCGGCACCGGTTATTTATGAAACCGACTGAGATTGTATATCAAACAACAGCAATATTTCAGAATACAGCTACCGGCTCGAACATAGAAAATCCATCACAAAATACTAATTTTCACATTACGCGATTTTACTATGTATTTTGTGGCGAATTTTTCTGCATTTTACTTGACTCTTTACACGCAGTTCCTGCTGCAGTTTGGGCATAGGACTTTAACACTCGAGTTTGCACACTCAGTGAAAAAAATCTCCCCGCAGACGCACTCAGGTGCAGCTGCGGGGAGATTTAATGTATTAACAGTCACATTTCCAACTGAAGTGACGTTCTGTGCCGTTGATTATCCAGCGGTTTGGCGTGTAATTCCACAGCCAGTCAAGAGGTTCACAGACGTCAGTCTGGCGGGAGTTGATTTCGAATGCGCGGTGCAGGTCCTTCTTCATTTCATCCGTTACAGCGTCGGGACTGGGGGATACGAAGAGGGGTGAACCGCTCTCTGCAAGCAGATTGAGCCATTCACGGTTGTTTTCCCATGGAATATCACCCGTGATACCTACGCAGTCAGCATCGGCTGCATAGAAGATATTATTCTGAATAAGACGGAATGCAAGAGTGTTTACGCCGTACTTGACGGTTCTTCTGAAGCTTCTTCCGGAAGTATCGTCGCCTGTACGGTTTGCTTCGAAAATACCGGCGCTGAGATGGCTGTATGTATTGCAACCGATTATAACAATGTCCCCTGCAGCCTTTTTTATTGCCCTGTACATATCAAGAATGATTTCGGCTGTTGTGCGGCTTCTGTCGGCATAGTGCCAGCCGCTGTCGGTGATTGAGCTTGCCATATCTCTTCCCCACCTCTTGGTTGTATCGTTGCAGGTGAAGTCGTGCTTGATAAGCTTATATCCCCAGTCCTTCATAAGACCGACGTCCTGTTCGATTTTCTCAATAACAGCGGGAACGGAGGGATCGTAGGTGATGCGGTCATTGCGCAGTCTCCATTCGGATGGGAACTTTTCACTGCGGTCGCAGAGAGGACGGAACCAGATTCCGGGAAGAATGTCCTTATCGGAAATATATGAAGCAAGAGCCTTCATATCCTCGAAATTGCCGTTGGTTCTGTTCCATGGGCCTCCGCAGCGGTTTACCGACCATCCGTCGTCAATTACCATATAAGGACGGTTTTCAATACCTTCGCAGAGCTCGTACAGCAAGTCGGTATCCCTTTTTATCAGAGCATCTGATGAGTGTCCGTAAGCATAATACCAGTTATTTGAACCGTAAACCGGTTTCTTTGCAAGAACCGGGTCCGTGCACATAAGGGCGCAGAAGCGTCTGCCTGCGGCGAAAGCACTGATTCCTTCGTACTCCTCATTGATATATTCACAGACCTCAAGTCTGCGGCCGGAAAGAATTACTCCGTCGCCTCCGCAGTGGACATCACAGCAAAGCTCGACCTTTTCTGCAGATACCGCAAACGAGCAGAAAGCATTGGGCCTGACTTTTACGCCGTAAGCTATGTTTTCAAGAGTATCTTCGTTGTGCAGGATTGTATACCAGGGCAGCTTTTTATCCATTGAAAGACTGTCAAAGCACAGCTCGCTGTAGCCGCGCTCCCACGCATCGTGCAGGGCTCTGAACTTCCCCTTTATTTCCACAGGAAAATCTATTTTTATGCATTCAACGGGAGTTGAACCTGCAGTGAGAAATACTTTTGCGCCCTTATCCGTTGCTTCAAGTTCAACGGTGACATCATCAACAGATGTTTTTCCGTCAGGAGTATTGGCTCTGAAGGTCTTTCCTCCGCCGAAATTCACCTCAACGGTGCAATCGGCAATTCTGAGTTTTCTGTCCATAATAGGATACCTCTTTTATATTATCTTTGAATGATTTATTGGTTTACGAGCCGTCCGAACCGGACGGGTTCATTGTGCAGTCAGACGTTTTGTAACGCAAAAACCGGCTGTGACTGTCCGTAATAATTTACTGAACCGTTCCGTACATTCTGAGATCCGCAAGCTGAATAGTAGTACCGTTTTCAACAGAATGAATCTGCAGATAGAAGTACTGATACGTTCCTGGATTATCGATTGCAAAAGTACTGTAAGCGCCGGCTGCAGTACTCAGATGGCACTTATAAACCGTATCAAGCACAACCCAGTTTTTTCCGTCAACAGATGCATACAGTGTCCATGAAACCGGACTTCTTCCCGGATACGTTGCCGTGTCCCCGGCAGTATAAAGACGGTATCCGTTGACGGTTACGGGACTCTTGGTCATAAATCCTACACCGCAGGAAGTGGTATTTGTAACGCACCACTTTGAACCGGAGCTGCTGTCAAAAAGATATGAGGGGGACTCTGACTTCTGGGCTCCTCTTGTTCCGACTATGGATTTGACGTGTATCTGTTCGCTCAGTTCCTTCGTGCCGTTCAAAAACTTGGTGTCAACCGGCGTTTCTTCAACGCACAGCCCGTTGAACGAAAGGTCTGAAGGCTTTGTAAATGCGTACTGCTCTGTATATCTCGCGATTTTCGATGCGGTAAAATCCGAACCGTCAACAACAATCTTATAGGTGAATTCGCCTGCCGTCAGTATCTGCGGAGTTTTGGCATAAGAAACGGCCGACGCCACTTTTGAATAATTTGACTGATATCCCTCCTTTGAATTGGGAACCAATATCAGATCGGCACTTACCGCACGGTAGACGGCATCAACCTGATTATAGCAATGGTGGGCAAGCTGGACTGCGTCGGATTTAAGAAAGGCATTGGAATAGCGTGAGCAAATAGCAGTCTCGGCAACCGTTGAAATATCGCCGAGCATCATAAACGTCTTACCGCCTATATGAATTCTCAGAACGGTTGATGAAGCGTTGAAATCCGAAATATTGGTACCGCCTTCAAACGTGGCGTTGTCTTCATGAGTATAAATAACCTCGAAGTCAACTCCCGGCAAGGTAAAAGTCTGCCCGGTATGAAGCTTGTATACTGTTGCGTCCGGATAGTACTTGTTGATTGAAAGCTTCATCGTGAACGTTCCGGAATCATAGCCTGAACCCATTGTCTGAAAACTCGGGAAATTCCAGAAGGCATTCACAAGGTCATACTTCTCGTGAAATTTTGTCAGAAATGCGTAGGTGAAATAAACGTGGTCACCGTGAGCATGGGTAAAATACCAGCCGTTGATTGTAAGCTTCTCGTCAATGTTCTTGCCGCAGATGTTATGAAGAAAAACATCAAAGCTTTCAAGCGCATCGTCTGATGACTGGGTTTTGTGGCCTCCGTCAATTATGAAAAGGCTGTTGTCGGCAAGCTTTATGACGTAGCACATACCGCAGTTAATCATCCAGGCGTTGTCGTTCGTATTATAAGTATCCCCTCTGACGTAGTCGATTGAATACTGATAAAACTCAACCTTTTCATTTCCCGCCGTCTGTTTTAATTCAGACAGGAGAGCAACGTTTGCAGTATCGTCAATGATTCTTGCGGTTTCAAGGAGTTCGGAAAAATACGCATAGTAAATTTTACCGTCTTTGGTAAAGCCGTATGCCGTGTTTCCGTCGAATTCGCGGCTGAAATACCGGGTATATCCGTTTGATTCAAGCGTCTGAGCAAACGTATTGAATGAATTCAGGTCGGTTTTCTGAATAACGTAAAGATGACTTTCGTCCCCTGCCGCCTCTGTCTGGTCGCTGTTTCTTGCCGTACCGCAATTGTATGCTTTTCCGATATTTCCATCCGGATATGCGCTGAGCATATCTTTTATTCCGTTGATAACGGGAGTCGTGTCTGCGCTTGTAATAGCTGCAGTTTGCTCTGACGTATTGCTTTCTGCCTCTGTTTGGGAGATTTCGCTTATTGCAGTCGTTATTTCGCTGACGGTATTTTCGCCGCAGGAAACAAGCATCGAAAAAAGCAGAATCAGTGAAAGCAGTATTATGTAAACGTTTGTTTGTCTGTTTATTTTCATTCTGTTCATCTTCATTTCTAAATCAATGATTTATATCAACCGATAAATCCCTTGTCAAGTGCATATTCAACGAATTCTGCAAATAGTGAATTCGCCCAGCAGAAATGGCTGCGGGTAAATTTTGTCGGGTCATCGGCACAGAAGCCTTCGTGCATAAAGCCGGTATCTGCATCCGTATTTATCAGCATATCAATAAGAGATTTTACTTCTGCGGGGTCATTGGAAGTCAATCCCTGCATTGCAAGTGCAATATGCCATATATATCCTTCGGGAGTGTGGGGGCTGCCGATTCCCTTGGCATACTTTCCTTCGTAGTAATAGGGATTGTCGTGACTCAGAATAAACCTTCTGGTGTTTGCATAGATTTCATCATCCGCGGACACGCAGCCGAGGTACGGAAGTGAAAGCAAGCTCGGAACGTTTGCATCGTCGAGCAAGGAACAGTGGCCGAGACCGTCAGTCTCGCAGGCATATATACGTCCGTATTTCGGGTGTTCGACTGTGCCGAATTTTTGTACTCCTTCAAGTATTTCGGCACGAAGAGAGAGACATTCCGCACTCATCGGGTCATCGCCGAGCAGTTCTGAAAGTTCTGAAAGCTCGTGGGCTGCAAAGAGATTTGAAGGAATAAGATAACCGTATCTGCAGGCATCGTCGCTCGGCCTGAACCCCGACCAGGTCATTCCGGTATAAGCTTCAACGTGATTTACCGTATCCTTGGGGCCTGCACATTCTCTGTAAAACTTATATGTCGATTTTTCTGTATGATGCTGCTCTGTCCTCCAAAGTTTCAGTATTGCAGCCGCAGCATATCTGAAATCACCGTCAAGCACGGAACGGTCTTGCGTATATTTTACATACAAATAAAGCAGTCTTATCGGGTAGCAGAGCGAATCAATCTCGTACTTGCGTTCCCACACAAGCGGATCGGGCTTGGGAACATCCTTGATGTGGCCTTTTCCGTTTGAAGTCTCATTGAAGGCATTGGCATAAGGGTCATATGGGATGTATCTCAGCTGCCTTTTTATTACAGCCTTAATGATATCAGCCAGTTCACTGTCCTTTGCCGCCTCCCGAATATAGTGAGAGACCTGTGCTGTGGAATCTCTGAGCCACATAGCGGGGATATCACCTGTCAGGACAAAAAGACTGCCGTCAGCCCCGGGAATCAGGGCCGTCTGCAGCGTATTCGGATAACAGTTTCTGTAAAGGGCTGCAAGTTTTTTTGAGTATTTTTCGGCTTTTGCAGCGTATTCATCTATATGTCTGTATACGGTTTCCGGAATCTTAATCATGACTTTTCGGCTTTCCGATTGTATTTCCCTTTGAAAATGAGGGAGCAATCAATATTTTCTGCGGGTTATTGCAGGTCTCGGCATCATTATCCATAAGCTTTTTCAGCATTGCTATGCCTTCGGCAGCAATTCTCTGAGTATCCTGAATTATGCAGCTTGTATCCGCGGCATAATTTGAAAAAAGCTCGGGGGAACCGTATTTGTCTATTGCCATTAATGACACATCATCCGGACATTTAAGTCCGCTTTTATTGACAATCTTTCTGACAAGTGAATATGTTCCTGAATTCAGGCAGATTACGGCTGTTGCCCTGCCTTCTTTAATCATCTCAATAAGTTTCTGCTGATTTTTCTCTTCGCACAGTTCTTTGATAACCATTGAAGGATCAATCATTATCTTCTGCTCGCACATTTCCTGAATAAAGCCCTCGGTGCGTTCAGCCAGCGATGATACGATACCTGAAGAGGCCATACATACGGCAATTTTTCTGTGACCGAGGCTTATAAGCTCTGCAGTAGCCATTCTGACGGCTTTGACGTTATCTGTCTGAACACAGGGCAGAGGGATACCGGGAAGATAACGGTCAATCAGAACCGTCGGCACTTTTTTATCAACTATATCGAGTATATGTTTGTTATAAACGTTACGGCTGCATGAAAACAGCAGTAAACCGTCATATACCCTGCCGTTTTCAAAAGCACGGGTAACGAAAGTTACGTCATCCACTTCAGTATCAAGCTCATTGCCTGTCAGGTAAAAAGCGCATCTCATACCCGCTTTCTGAGCAGCTTCATTCAGATTGTGACTCAGGCTGATATTGAAAGGAGAACTGATTTCAGGCATTACAATGGCAATATTTACGTCATCCCTGATTTTCTTATAAAGGTTCTGATGCTTTTCTGAAACGAACGAGCCTCTGCCCTGCACTCTTTCAACAAGCCCCTTGTCAACCAGCTTGGCCATGGCGTTGCTTGCAACGATTCTGCTGACGCCGTACTGCTCAGACAGTTGCTTTTCAGTCGGAAGCCTGTCCCCCGGCTTGAGCACTGCGGAATTAATCTTTTCCGTGATATTATTAATAATCTGCTGATACTTTGGCGTCTTCATCTTCCAGTCTCACTTTACTGATAATTATCAAATCAATATTTGTTATGTCATATGATATGTTGACAGTTAATTTGATATGCCAATTATATCACTTGATATTGCAAATGTCAACTACCCAAAACGTGCAAATTATACATATAATTAAATAAAAAACAGCCGTCGGAAACCTGTTGGTTTCCGACGGCAATAATATTATGCTTTATTCGTTATGACAAATCGGAATCAATGATTCTTCTTTGAGAAAACGTATGCAGCAGCGGCAGCAGCGGCTACGACTGCAAGAGACACGGAAGCACCGCATCCGCTTGCCTTCGGGGCTTCTGTTTCGGCAGTAGCCTGTGTTTCTGCAGGAGCTTCTGTTTCGGCAGGAGCCTCAGTAACAGCAGTAACTTCAGTTGCAGGAGCCTTTGTTTCGGGAGCCTTTGTTTCAACAGGAGCAGCTGTTGTAACAGCAGCAGTTGTTACGGGAGTTGTGGCTGCATTGCAGGCTGTCAGGTCGAATGCGTACTTTGTGAAGGTCTTGTCGATCTTGTAATCGAGCATCCATGAAAGCATCATCTGTGAGCCGTCCTGGAACATTGCGTTGCCGACAAGGGCAAGAAGTGTAACGGAATCAAGGACTTCACCGTTTCCGCCTTCGGGAGTGTTCTTTCCGGCAAGATGTCCGTCAAGAGAATCGGCGTAGTTTTCTTTGATCATTGAGCCTTCGGCAGGTGTGCCGGAAAGCTGTGCGAAAATGTTCTGGTTAGCACCGGTCTGACCTTCCATAAGAGGAACGGAACCGTGGTTAACGTTACCGCGGATGATAAGTGTACCGCCGTTAACGTTTGCTCTGGCCATAATACCTGCATTCTGTGCAGCTGTTGTGGTGACGTATGCTTTACCGTAGTTGATATTGTATCTTACGGTAAGAACACCGGTGGCGTCAGCGGGCTTGAGGTAACCGATGATACCGCCGGACTGGTTGTTTGAAGTATCATAAACGTCGCCGTAGTTAGCGCAGTATTCAACTGTCTGGGAAAGAGCACCGCCGTTGGTGTGACCGACAATACCGCCGCAGGAGTTGGCACCGCAGATTGTTGCATAGTTTACACAGTTGGTAACTGTGAGATTATAGGACTTGGCGTCAAATGCTGTGGCAAGGATACCGGCAGCATACTTACCGCCGAAAACGGGGCTGTTATTGCGGCAGTAGGAAATCTTGAGTTCGCCGCCGTTCATGGCGCCGATGATACCGCCGACGTTGGCTGTACCGATGAGAGTGTTGTCGCCGAGAGTTACGTCACTGACAACGTTTTCAATTGTTCCGTAACCGACATCAGCAAGAACGCCGAGATAGAAGGAACCGTCGGCACCGACTTTGATCTTGAATGTGTTCTCTGCTCCGCCCTTGGCAGCATCAAGATTCTCGCAAAGATAGAGGTTCTTGACTGTACCGCCGGCAAGGCTGTTGAAGAGACCGCCGGAAACCGTGGCACCGGCAAATACGATGGCGTATCCGTTGCCGTCAAGTGTGCCGCTGAAGTTTTCAATGGATGACCACTTACCGGTTACGAGAACGTCGTTGGCAAGATAATACTTACCGTCGGCCTTCATTGCTGCGAGATCGGCAGCAGTAACAATCTTTTCACCGGCAGGAGCAGCAGCTGCTGTGAGTGCGAGGCACTGCATAACGACTGCAAGAACGAGCAAAATAACGAGTGACTTTTTCATTTCGATTCTCCTTTCAGAATTGAAACATAATAAGAATGTCGTTTATTTAAAGTTCACGCAAAAATGATATATCATTTTGTGCGGAAGCTTTATTCGATTATACTACTCTGTGGCAAAGTTGTCAAGTTTTTTTGCCTGAAACAGAGCTGTTTTACTGAAATTTCTTGCGATAACCGAGTTCCATTTGATATATCAATTAATCCGTGGAACCGAGTTCGTCGTTCATCATATCAAGATAAATCTGAAGAGTAGGTGCAAATTTCTTTGCAGTTACCGTCCAGTTCGTCTGTCCTGCACCGACGAGGTTTCTGAATTCAGTCTGTGTATACTGGTTGAGAGAAGTACCGAAAATTCTTCCTACGTCAAATACAATATTGGCTCTTATTATGTCATACATACGTGAAGTAATGGCATCCTGAGCATATCTTGACTTCAGAGTAACTTCATAAAGAGCGGGGCTGGTTGTGCGGTACGCAGTTGAAGCCATACATTCAAGAACGGCTCCCATCTTGTCTTCGTCTTCACAGTCCTTGATAAGGGCATAAAGAGTGAATGGGTTGGCTTCGCAGGTAAGGAAGTTTTCCTGATTGGAATCGTATTTTGGCGTGGGAACGATACCGTAAGAAAGGCTCGGATCCTGTGAGAAGTGATTGATGGCATCCTTCGTTCTCTGTGTGAAGAACAGAACGAGTCCGGTTGCAAACTGGTCGTTGATCGTACCGGTATCCTCTTTCTTCCACAGACCGTCGTTGCCCTGGAACAGAATCTTGTTAAGCTGTTCTACAAGGTCCTGAGCTTTTTCACCGATATATGATTCGGAAACAGTAATCAGTCCGGTATCCGTATGGTCAACGGTGCGAAGTCCGCAGCTGTAGAAATAAGCGTCGATTGAAAGCCAGGGAATAATTACACCGAATTTATCACCATAATCCTTGGCATTTGAACCGTTAACGTCAGCATAAATGCCTGTAGCCATTGTGAGCATCTTATCAATGGTCCACTGATTGTTTTCAACAAGGTCATAAGGATTTTCAAGATTGTAATCTGTCAGCATCTGCTTGTTGAAGAAGGTGCAGTACATAAAATACAGAGCATTTGTCGAAATATCGCCCGAAACAAAATAGATGTTATCGCCGATTTTTGCTTCATCGGTAAGGCTCTTCGGCCACCAGGGCTTTTCAAAGTCGATATAAGCGTTCTTGCTCAGATTCAGCGTATTTCCTGCATAAGTTGCGGAAGCAATCGTCTGGCTGTATCCGGCAAGTATGTCTGCTTCATGATTTCCCGAAGCAATAATGTTGTGAACCTTTGAGCAATATTCGGATAGCGCAGAGTTTCTTCCTGCCTGGGGAACCCAATTGAGCTTGACTTTCAGAATTTCTTCAACTCTCGTGTTTCTTGAGAAAATAGCGCTGTCGATGATTTCGCCGCTGACTCCCTCAGACGTGAATTCCGGCATTTCAACGTCACTCCAGTAAAGAATGTTTACGTCGGGATCTGCCGAATAGTCAAGTGCGGGAAGGTCTGAGAGAAGATAGCCTTCTTCGTCAACGGTTGAAGGAGTTGTTCCTTCAGCAGTCTGTGCAGCAGTACCGGCGGCAGCAGAAGTCTCTGCTGTTGTCTGCGTTGTCTGTCCGCATGAACATACAAGTGATAAAATCATGAGGAAGCACAGAATAAGCGAGAAAATTGTTGCTGTTTTCTTTTTCATTGTCGTTTTCCTTTCTTTTTGATAGAGTTTAATATTTTAATAAAAAGCAAACATTATTGTTTATCATATCTCGGAAGCGCTTCTGCCGGAAGCTTATCTTTACCGAAATCAATTTTCCAGGTTACCTCGTCTTCAAACAGGCATCCGTCCACCGCATATTTTTCAAATCTCAGGTAATTGTCCCAAAGTCTTTCTTTGATACGGCCGAGTGAAGTAGAAACGAGTGCCACCGGAGCCTTAATACTGTCGTAAATATCAAGATTGTTGATGCAATGGTGTGCAATCTGAACGACGTCTGATTTCAGCTCGTCTTCATTATATCTGCGCAGAATAATTTTTTCGGCAGCAGCACTGATATCGGCAAGGAACATAAGGTTTTTTCCGCCGCTGTGCATACGCAGAACCGTGCTTGATGAGTTGAAATCCCGGAACGGCCATTTTCCCGTCACGTCAACAGCATCTTCAAGCGTGTAAAGAACGTCGAACGATGCCCCGGGGAAGTCAAAACGTTCCCCCGTATGAAGCTTGTAATACTTAACTTCAGGGAATTTTTCGCGCAATGCTTTTCTGATGGCAAAGGTTTCATCCGCGGCAAAGTTTCTGCGAATCACGCAATACGAAGGAAAGTTGAACATAACCTTTTCGATTTCAACCTTATCGCTGAAATCCGGGAGTTCAAGATTTTCAATCATTGGATACTTCTGTCCGAGGAAAGCGGCCGCCATTCCGCAATGGTCACCGTGAGCGTGTGTGAAAAACCAGGCTTTAATCGGAATCTTCTTCCCTTCTTCAGTCCCGCTGACATTTTTCATAAACTCATACAGAGCTGTGAGAGATCTTGCGGTTGTCTGGTATCCGTGACCGCTGTCAATAAGAAAGAGTGAATTATCAGCAAGCTTTATGATATACATCATTCCGCAGTCCATACAGCCCGGTTCGGCGTATTCAACGGCAGACCCCACGTAATTCAACGAATACTGGTAAAGAATGACTCCGTCAGCGTTCCCCTTCGTATCGCCGGTATCACCTATTCCGCAAGACGTTTTGTCTTCAACCACTCTGACAGTCGAGTCGGTTCTGTCAAAAGAAACGAACAGTATCATATCAGTTGTCTTATAAGCTCTGTACTTTCCGTTTCTTTCCTCTCTTGAAAGAAGGAGTTCAAAAATTCCGCCGAGCGTCAGGCAATATCTGTCAAATTCTTCTTCGGTAGAACCTGCAATGACTTTCATATATGAATCTTCATCAGTGGAAGTCCATTTATCGTCACCGAGTCCCGGTCCTAAATTCATTTCTCTTCCGACCGTTCCGTTTTCAGTTGCATATGCCGGAATATTTTCAAAAACAACGGCTTCACGCACGTTCGAATTGTTCATTTCTGCTATTGACACTCCAATTTGTTATATCATTTGCCTTCTCGTTTCAGTTAAAATATTATAGCATTATCGAAAGTATTTGTCAAGAAAACAGCAATAACAATAAAGAAAAACAACAGATTCCTATTGATTATAAGATTTTTAATTGACTTTCAATACGCTTCATTGTATAATAATGCTATAAAAACGCCGCAATTTGTTATATCATTATCACTTCACGGAGGACAAAATGAAAAAAAACGGTCATCGCAACGCCTTGATTTCAACACTGTCAGTGTTGCTGCTCATCTCAACTCTTTTACTTTTCGGCTGTGCCCAAAACGGCACACAGACGGAAACGTCGGCAGAGGCTATTATATCAACCTCCGCTCCCATTGAAACCGAGCCCGTTGAAACCACTGATCCGAATTTCACCTGCGACATAAAGGGACTTGACCTTGCAGGCGAAACAATCTCCATCTATGCTACGGGTCATCAGTCCACGACGGATGAATTTTATACAAAAGAAATCGAAGGAAACATTGTAAACGATGCCGTTTATAAAAGGAATCTTCAGGTTGAAAACGATCTTAACGTCAAACTGAATATCACTCTGTCAACTTCCAACGGTGAATCGTTTGTTCCCAATGAAATTTCCAACCTTGTTAAATCCGGTGACCCGGCGTATGACCTTTGCACCATGGGCGGATATACACAGACTCCGTTCGTTCTTGAAGGCGATTTTTATAATATGAGAGAAGTTGAAAATCTGAATCTCGGCAAATTTTACTGGACTCAGGGATACAACTCAACCATAGGAACATCAGAACAGCAGTACACCGCAACCGGTATGTTCTCGCTCTCAATGATCCGCAATCTTTACGTCACTCTTTACAGCAAAGACATTTTCAACGACCGTAAGCTTCCCGACCTTTACGAACTGACGGTCAACGGTGAATGGACCATTGAAAAACTGCTCGAAATCATAAAAGACAGCTACAAAGACCTTAACGGCAACAACGTGCGTGATTCCGCAGATTTCTACGGTTTTGTAGGAGGTACATACACCTCAGCCGATCCTTTCTGGACCGGATTCGGTATCAGCTTTTTGTCGGTTGACAACAATGACGATTTCGTTTTTTCACTTGACCCCGACAGACTCATCAATGCCTGCGAACTGGTTCAGAAGCTGCTTGTCGGCAATCCCGATACTTTTGACCTGAACAGTATCAGTGAGGATACAGTTCTTTCAACAGTCAGAACGGATATGTTCGCCGAAGAGCAGTGCGCTATGGTCGAGGTCAGACTCGGTGAAATTGAGCAGAAGCTTTCTGCAACGGAATACAAGGGTGATTACGGAATCGCTCCTTTCCCGAAGCTCTCAAAAGATCAGGAACAGTATTACGGCTACGTTCAGGATCAGCTTTCAGTCATTGCCATTGTCAATACTGTTGCAGATGACAGAATCGATGCAGTCGGTGCCACACTTGAAAAACTCTGCGCCGAAAGCTATGACAAGGTCTTCCCTGCTTTCTATGAAACAGCTCTTTCATACAGATATATGAACAACATCGAAAGCAAAAAGATGCTTGACCTTATCTACAATTCAATTCAAATCGACAGTGTTTATATGTACAACTCAATGTTCTCATGGACCGGTAAGATGCGCGATATGGCAGGCGCCACTTCAACTCCTGCCTCGGCTATCAAAAGTTATTCTTCTGCTTACTCAATCGTAACCGAAGGCTTCAACTATACCTTCAAAAAGCTGCTTAAATAATTATTCGCGGGGTAATTGATAATGGAAAAAATAAATATCAGAAAAACAAGCCTTTCTCTGGTTGCACTTCTTCTTATTACGGTTTCAATACTGCCGGCGTTTGCCGGCTGTGCCCAAAACAGCACACAAACCGCAACCACATCCGAAGCTCTTGTATCAACGTCGGAACCGGATAATACCGAGCCTGTTGAAACCTCCGACCCGAATTTCACCTGTGACCTGAAGAACGAAGATTACGGCGGTGAAGTAATCTCAATTTATGCAACGGGACATAACGGTACGAAGGATGAATTCTATACAACTGAAATAGAAGGCAATATAGTAAACGACGCCGTTTTCAAGAGAAACGCACAGGTTGAAAAGGATTTGAACGTAAAGTTCAAAATCACTCTTTCGGATTCAACATCTGAATCCTACGTTCCCGAACAGATCTCCGTTCTCGTCAAAGCCGGTGAGACCGCCTATGATATCTGCACCATGGGAGGATGGATACAGACCCCATACGTAGTCGAAGGCGATTTTTACAATCTCAAAGAACTTGACAACGTAAACCTTGAAAAGCACTACTTGGCGCAGGGATACAATGAAGGTATGGGACTTCCCACTCAGCAGTATACTGCAACGGGTATGTTTTCAATTTCACTGATCAGGAACCTCTACGTCACAATATACAACAAGGATCTTTTTAACAGCCACAACCTTCCGGATCTTTATGAACTCACCGTCAACGGCGAATGGACCATCGAAAAGCAGCTTGAACTTATCAAAGACACTTATAAGGATGTAAACGGTAACCAGAAAAAGGATGAGGAAGATTTTTACGGCTTCGTTTCGGGCACTCTGACATCAGTTGACCCATACTGGACTTCTTTCGGAATCCGCTTCCTGAACCAGGACAAGGAAGGCTTATATCACCTGACCATTGACGCCGACAAGCTCATCAATGCAGTTGATTTGGTACAGCAGCTGATTGTTAAATCCTCTGATTCACTTGATATTACCGCTGTCGGTGAAAGCGACGTTTCTTATAACAAAACAAGAATAACTATGTTTGCCGAAGAAAAATGTCTTATGGCCTGCGTCCGACTCGGGGAGATAGAAGAAACTCTTACAGCCTCCGAATTCAGCGGAGATTACGGAATTGTTCCCTTTCCCAAGTATGACAAAGAACAGGAAAGCTATCACGGCTACGTTCAGGATCAGCTTTCTGTAATTTCAATTGTCAGCAACGTCGGTGACGACAGAATTGATATGGTATCTCACGTATATGAAAAAATATGCGCCGAGAGCTGTGATAAAGTCTTCCCCGCTTACTACGACACTGCTATGTCTTACAGGTATATGAACAACATCGAAAGCAAAAAGATGCTCGATTTAATTTATAATTCAATCGAAATGGACAGCATCTATATGTACGTCTCAATGTTCTACTGGCAGAATAAAATGCGTGATATAGTCTCCTCAGCAAACAGCGGTGCTGCAAGCATCAAAAAGTTCGAAAGCGCGTACGGTATTGTCTGCGACGTTCTCAATAGCAAACTTGAAAACCTGCGTGACTGATAAAGCATAATTTAATAAAAAGATAGCTAATTCAAAAAGCAGGAAATCCGGTTAACCGCCTTTGACGGTTAACCGGATTTCCTGCAAATGGCACGGTGCAGCCGTGCCGGAAGAGACTTTGTATTGGCAATCAGTGAGGTAGAAATCCTCTTTTTCGCAATTCTACCTCACTGAATTATTTCATTATCAAAAATCAGTGAGGTACGGCTGTCGTTTTTTATTGATATACCTCACTGTTTTTTCAAAATCAAAAAAATCAGTGAGGTAGAAATCCTGTTTTTCGCAATTCTACCTCACTGATATTAACGTCAGGAAAATTGCAAAAAAAAACAGACCGAACAAATCGGTCTGCCTTCAAGTGGTGGAGACAACTGGAATCGAACCAGTGACCCCTTGCATGTCAAGCAAGTACTCTAACCAGCTGAGCTATGCCTCCGCAACGCTCATTATTATACCACAAAGAGACCGCAATTGCAAGTCTTTTTTTGGGTTTTTTACCATTTTTTCGGATTTTTGTCGCTGTGCATATCAAATTCCTCTTTATTTTGCGTTTTTATAAAATCAAAGAAAAAACGCAACATAATTGTGGTATAATATGCGCGTATGTAATTCACGTATATTATAATGTATATTATCACGTATATTATTCGCTTATATTATTCGCTTATATTATTCGCTTATATTATTCGCTTATAAAATTCACATATACAATTCGCGTATATAAATCACTAATATAACTTAGAAAGGTCTTTTCCCAAATGAAAAAAAGTGTTCTTCTTCTCGGCGATTCAATAAGAATCGGTTACTGCAAAAAAGTACGTGCTCTGCTTGAGGATATAGCCGACGTTTATTTTCCCGATGATAACTGCGCATATACAAAAAAGACATACTGGAATTTCACCATCTGGGCAGGAGAGCGCCATTACGACGTGATTCACTGGAATAACGGTATCTGGGATCTTCACCACGTTTCTCCCTTCGGTGACCACTTCTCCACCCTTGAGGAATATCTCTATGACAACAAACGTCTGGCGCGCCTTGCACGAGAATACGGCGACAAGCTTATCTGGGCAACCTCCATTCCGGGAGGCAAGCGTCTTAATGAACGAAAGGCAATCAACGCCCTTGAAAACACCGACAGGGCCTTCCCGAAACGCTTTCTGACAGATGCTCAGGAACCCTGGAATGCCGGAATACGCGAATACAACGAAGCTGCAGTTAAAATGTATACCGAAGAAGGAGTCCGGATTGACGACCTTTACTCAATTATGGATGCACATCTTGAGGACTTTATTTCCGAGGACGGAATTCATCCGAACGAAGCGGGTTATACCGCCCTTGCCGAACAGGTAGCTTCAGTTATACGCAAAGCACTTGAAGATTGAACTTTGGACTTCTTCCAATACAAAACCGACAATATTGTTTTTCGCACGAATAATCAGTTTAAAAAAAGGATTTGTATGATTTAATCTCTTTTCGAGAAATCATATTATACGGAGTAGATACTATGAAAAAAATAAAGATTGCATATCTTCCCTTTTATACCAAGCTTTATGACGACGGACATCCCGAGAGAAGAATTCCGCTCGTAAAATTTATGAACACCCTGATTTCAATGATTGAGAGTCAGGGCTTCGAGGTCGTACTTCCGCCGACAGACGTCTGCCGCGACGGTCTGTGCAGGATTAAGCCCGAATTTGAAGCAGCTGCTGCAAAGTTCAACGCAGACCCCGAAATTGCAGCCATAGTCACACAGCATATAGCTTATTCCCCCTCTCTTGAGGCCATCGATTCTCTCGTCTCACTCAAGGCTCCGATTGTTGTTTTTGATACCACACCTGACTACGATTTTCTCAGTGCTGCTCCTTATGAGGAAAGGTCGAATCCCAACCACGGCATTCACGGCGTTCAGGAAATGTGCAGTATGCTCAAACGCCGCTCAATTCCCTTTACAATCGTTGCAGGCCACGCTTTCCACAGCAGCGTTGTAAGCGAACTCTGCGCTCTCTGCCGTGCTGCTGAGGCCGCCAGAAGCTTCAGACACGCAAGAATAGGTCTTGCAGGCTTCCGCTTTGAAGGAATGGGCGATTTCCTCATTGACGACGACGTAATGAAGAAGCAGATCGGTGCCGAGGTCGTTCATCTTGAGAAGGAGTACATAAAGAAGATTCAGAATTCGATTACCGATGCAGAAGTTGACGCGGAGCTCAAGTCTGATGCTGCAAAATACAACGTGCTCTCAAAATCTTACGAGAATTACCGTCTTGCAACAAAGGCGGGACTTGCAATTCGCCGCTGGGCTGAGGATGAAAAGCTGACAGCCTTGTCAATAAACTTCCTGCACGTTTATGACAACGGAATGCTCAAGATGCCATTCACTGAAGCCTGCAAGGAAATGGAAATGGGACGCGGTTATGCCGGGGAAGGAGACACGTTGACAGCCGGTCTTGTCGGTGCTCTTATGAGCGTATATCCGATGGTCAGCTTTGCCGAAATGTTCTGCCCTGACTGGGAAAAGAATCTGATTTATCTCAACCATTACGGCGAGATGAACACAACTCTCTCAAAATTCAGACCTGTAATCAGCGACGATCATTTCGTATACGACGCAACCGGTGATACCGTGGTTATGGGCGGATGCTTCCGTCCCGGCGACGCTGTCTTTGTTAACCTTGTGCCCCTTGACGCTGAAAACGGACGTTTCGACCTGATAATAGCTCCCGTACGGATGACCGACGACGGTTCCCCCGTCGGAGCTTATGCCAACGTAGTTCAGGGCTGGGTTGATCCGCTGATGCCTGTCGGCGACTTCCTCAAGAAGTATTCCGAAGCCGGCGGAACTCATCATTCAGCTCTCGTGTATAACGTAAGTCCGGCAGAGCTTGAAGCATTTGCAAAATTCATGGGCTTCAATCCAGTGATAATCAAGTAAGAAAAGCAGATAATCCATAATCTGACAGGGGACGGTTTGTCCGGTCAGCGACAAAAGCTGACTGAATAAAACCGTCCCCTGTCAGTATTTTATTTATTAACGAAATTAGCCGTATATGAATCGTCGTTCTGCAGTGCCGAAGTGAAGTCAATGGGTGTGCCGTCTTTATTTGTCCAGCCGGAAAAAACGTATCCGTCAAACGGAGTAACGTTCACATACAGATTGCCGTTTTCATCGTTTGTAAGATCAATACTGCCGTTTCCGTCGGAAAGAAGCGAAACGGTTGCTTTCCCGGTTACGGGAAGAATTTCAGTTTTTCCGTTGAATACGAAGTATACTTTTACTGTGTCGCTCTTCATTAAATTGATTTTTCTTGTATACGTATTCTTTCCCATAAGTATTGCTTCGCCGTTAACCCCGTTAACGCCGTTCCATTCCATTGAGAATTTGACACCGTCGGCAAGGTTCACCTTATTGTTTTCACAGGTAAAGCCGCAGACGTTCTGAACATACATAAAGCAGTTTGAATACTTGGGTTGAGAAACGACGTTGAATACGTTGTCGTATACGTTGATATTGTACATACAGTTGGTCTTAATCAGGTATCCGTCCTGAAGAAAAGCCTTTCCTGTGTATTCCGTTGCTCTCAGTGCACCTCCGCTTACGTATTCTGCATAATTGCGGAAGGTATTGTTGAGACCGATGCATCTGAAGGCACGCAGATAGGTATCTCCGCCGATTTCAAACTCGTTATTGAAAATCTCAAAATTCTGGCATCCGGGCAATTCGTAATTATACAGATAAGTAATCTTTGAACCTGTCGGATCCGTATAGGTAAGCGTTTTATCGAAGTAATAGAGAGAAATGAGTGCAGTATCTGCAGCAAGGGACTTCGTTCCGTACTTCTCTGTCGAAATGAACTTGTTTCCGCTGACAGTAACGTTAATATAGTTCGGAAGATGCAGTCCGCAGTAAAGAGGATTGTCCACAACGTTATCGCAGAATTCAAATCCGTCGCAGACAAGACCGCCTGACGCGCTGTGATGTCCGACTGCCACGAGCTGAGGACCGTACTTATCACTTGCTCCGAAATAACAGCCCGTGATTCTGACGTTTCTGCAGTGATGATAGTCGCCGTCGTTGCACTTGATTATGTTCGTATCGTAGTTGCTTCCGATAGCACCCGGGGTTGTGGGCTCAAGCTGAATCGTTTCACGCGTCAGAACCGGATCGTTTTCGGGATAATTGTACCCTGCAAACATAAGGTTACACAGAGTGACGTTTTCGCTTCCCTCAATCTGGAATGCGTGATTGTTGGGAATGTCCTTTATCAGTATGTTTTCAAAGCGTACGTTCTCTGCGCAGGCAAAGGCAATGAATTTCATTTTTCCGTTGCACTTGAACATACCTCCGGAAATTGAGAAATTCGAATATCCGTCAGTGCAGTATTTCTGCGGCAGGTCAACGTTTACGAAGAAGAAGCTTGCACTTGCTTTTCCGTTCGTCTCAAGAACTGCCATATTCTGTGCGACGGCAAATTTATTCACGTCAGCGGTATATCCGACGCGGGC
>DCGL01000066.1:18997-19119 GCA_002314565.1 Clostridiales bacterium UBA1779 | reverse complement strand
ATGAAGCCCTCAAATCTGAGGTCCACCTTCTCTTTTATGGAAATTGTGGCAATTTTGTAGCTTCCTGCAGGAACGTATACTGTTCCACCGCCCTCTTTGTACATACTGTCAATGAGGGTCTG
>DCGL01000066.1:5053-18981 GCA_002314565.1 Clostridiales bacterium UBA1779 | reverse complement strand
AGAGACGTACTGATATCCACAGTGCCTGTCAGACCGGTCTTGAGGGCTATGCTTCTTTCGGGTTTGACAAAGGGAGAAAGCGTAACTGTCATTTCAAGATTCGAAGCAACCTTTACGTGAATTACGGCCTTTTCGCTGAAAGTGTTATAAACGCTTACGTCATCTTCACCCTCACAGAAGGGGGTTATGCGGCAGACACCATCCTCAAGCGTTGCTTTTACACAGCTGTGTGATTCCTTCACGCAGTACGGTGTCAGTGCAAGTTCTTCTGAGCTTACGTCTTTCGTCAGCTCATTCGGACTGACGTCTTCGTACTTCGGTGCCTCAGTTTCAGGTGCGGCAACGCTTACCTCTTCCGTCTGGGCTTTTGACGTTTCGGAAGGAGTGCCGTTTTGTGCACATGACGAAACGAAGGTAAGGGTCATACATAATAAAAGAAGGAGTCCGATAATCCTATTTTTCATAATCAATCTAACTTTCATTCTTCGTAAAAAAAGCCGGCAGAGGTACGCAATAGGCGTAATCCCCTGTCAGCTTTAAGCAATGCGCTCAGTTCATGGGAACGACGGCGCCGGCGTAGGTATTGTTGATGTAATCTGTGATGGTCTGGGACTTCAGAACCTCGACGAGAGCGAGAACTGCAGCCTTGTTTTCATTGCCTTCCTTGACAACGAGAACGTTGCCGAAGGTCTTGGCAGCCTCGGAATCGGAAGATTCGGTGGCAAGAGCCTTTGTGATGTCAAGTTTTGCTTCAAGAGCATAGTTGCCGTTGATAACGCCCATGGCTACGTCATCAAGAACGCCGGAAATAAGAGCAGCTTCCATCTCAACGATTTCTACGTTCTTGGGATTGGATGTTATATCCTTCTTTGTGGCTGTAAGTCCGACACCGTCTTTAAGAGTGATGATACCGTTTGCAGCGAGCAGCTGAAGAGCACGGGCTTCGTTTGTGGTGTCATTGGGAACGGCAATCTTTGCACCGTCGGCAAGGGCATCAATGGAAGCGCAGGTTCCGGCATAGAGTCCGAGAGGCTCGTAGTGAACGGTGGCAACGGAAACGAGGTGAGTTCCGTTTTCAGCGTTGAAGGAGGTCAGGTAAGGGGTGTGCTGGAAATAGTTGGCATCGACTTCACCGTCTTCGGTGGAAGTGTTGGGAGTTACGTAGTCGTCAACGACCTTGATAACGAGGGTATAACCCTTTTCCGTCATCAGAGCCTTGCACTGCTCGAGAATTTCGGCATGAGGGGTGGATGTGGCGGCCACTGTGATAGTCTTGTCATCGTCGGTCTTTCCGCAGGCGGAAAGGCAGCAGATTACGCATACGAGTGCGAGAGCGAGGGATAAAAACTTCTTCATAATAAGATAGTCCTCCGTTTTTATTTTTTATTTTAAATAATCAGAATCAGCGGTTGTTGTTTCTGCGGCGTCTGTCTGTCATATTTCCTAAGATGGTAAAGCCTTCCTGGAATATCTGGACGATAAGGATGAGAAGGATTGACGACACGTACATAATATCCGCATTGAAACGGTATATACCGAAGCGTATTGCCATATTTCCAAGGCCTCCTCCTCCGATAAGGTAGGTCATGGGAGTGTATCCGAGTATCGTTGTGAAGGCAATGGCTGCTCCTGTGAGCAGTGAGGGCTTTGCCTCGGGTATGAGCACCTTGAAGATAAGCTGAAAATTGTTACAGCCCATGGCCTGGGCAGCTTCGATTACACCTGCATCAACCTCTTTGAGTGAGGATTCAACCATTCGTGCCACGAAAGGTATTGCCGCAATGCTCAGATAGACAATAAATGCCGGATTACCGAGCTTGGTTCTGACAATCAGCTTTGCAACGGGCTGCGTCAGTATGAGCAGGATGATGAAAGGAACCGAACGGAAAATATTGATGATGATTCCGAGAACGGAATTTACGATTTTGTTCGAAAAAATGCTTCCCTGCGCGGTTCCGTAAAGGATAACTCCGAGAACCATTCCGAAAATGTAGGCAATTGCGGTTCCGAGAAGGGTTATGTAAACCGTTTCCCAGATTGCAAGGCAGTAATCAGCTGCAAGACCGTTACCCAAGAAGCGTTCAAAGAATTCTGTCAATGCTGTCATATCATACCGCCTCCTCTGTATAGCTTATCTGACGCGACTCAAGGAATGAGCGGATTCTCAGGCAGGAGTTTTCGTCTTCAGGCAGCTGCAGCAGCATCTGACCGAAAGCTTTACCGCCTATATCCTTAGTATCGGCATACAGTATGTTTACCGTGCAGCGGCATTCGAGAATCATATTCGATATTACGGGTTCAAAGGAAGAACGGCCGTCAAAGGTGATGCGTATTGCCTTTCTGGCAAGAGACGTGGGAACAGAGCCGTTTTTCGGAAGTATGAGCTCCTTCGCCATATCAGACTGAGGATTTGCAAAGACCTCTGATACTTTTCCGAGCTCAACGATATGACTCTTGTCAAGAACGGCGACGCGGTCGCAGATCTGCTCAATAACGCGCATCTCATGCGTGATGACGATGACGGTTACTCCGCGTTCCGAGTTGATACGTTTGAGCAGCTCAAGAATCTGGGTCGTTGTCGTCGGATCAAGTGCGCTTGTTGCTTCATCGCAAAGCAGGTATTTCGGGTCTGTGGCAAGAGCTCTTGCAATGGCAACTCTCTGCTTCTGTCCGCCGGAAAGCTGTGAAGGATAATTATTGATTCTGTCGGAAAGACCGACGATTTCAATCAGTTCTTTTGCCTTTTTTATTGCGGCTGCGCGTGACTTACCGACAAGCCGAAGCGGAAACATAACGTTTTCAAGGACGTTGCGCTGTGCAAGCAGATTAAAGCCCTGGAATATCATTCCGATATTCTTGCGGATTCGTCTCAGCTCTTTGGCGGAAACCCCGGTAATGTCCGTACCGTCAATTATAACTTTTCCCTTTGTGGGTCTTTCAAGAAGATTTATGCAACGCACAAGGGTGCTTTTGCCTGCGCCGGACAGGCCGATGATTCCGAATATCTCACCGTCGTGAACCGTACAGTTGATACCGTCAATAGCGACCACTTCGCCCGACTTTGAGTTGAAAATCTTTGAAAGGTTTTGGATTTCTATCAAAAACCGTTACCCCTTTCATCTAAGAATATAGAATAAATAATAGATAATTATTGTATCACAAAACGTGATTTGTGTCAATGTTTTTCACATATCCGTCACAGTAAAGCGTAAAAGCCTGTCACGGTCTTCGGGCAACGCATAGTCAATGCCGATTCTTTTGCCGCAGGTATAAGCCGGGGCAGGTTCGCCGCTGTCTTCAAGCCAGATTACGTCTGAAAGCACGGCATCGGCATTGTTCTGCTTACGGTCTATTCCGAGGGCTTTTGTAAGCTTACCTGGGCCGTAATATCCTTCAATACCGCGTATGAGCACTGCCTGAGGACTTCCCTTTTCACCGGTCACGATATTGAGAAGGCTGTGAATACCGTAGCAGAGGTACACGTAAACCGTGCCTCCTTTACCGAACATAGGACGGTTACGGTCGGTTTCCCCGTGATAGGCGTGAGCAGCGCTGTCGCCGTCAAGATAGGCCTCGGTTTCGGTGATTTTCACTTTGGCAACGGTTTGTGTGCCGTCTTTAGAACTTTTAAAGCACAGATATTTGCCGAGCATTTCCTTTGCAACTGTTTCGGCATCGCGCAAATAAAAATCTCTCTGAAGTCGCCTTGACAAGTTTCTGTGCCTGACAGTACAGAAAAACGAATCCATTATTTCACGACATTCGGATTCCAAAAGACCGCTGGTAATTTCAAGCTGATTCTGTCCTGAATTCTCGGGCAGTGAAAACAGTCCACCGAGAGCACCGAGAGAAGGGTCTTTGCAGGCATAAACGATTCTGCCGATACGGCTCTGAAGAATAGCCCCGGCACACATAGGACAGGGTTCGAGAGTCACGTACAGAGTGCAGTCTGCAAGACGCCAGTTGCCAAGGACCCGGCAGGCCTTGTCAATGGCTTCGATTTCTGCGTGTCCGAGAGCGTTCTGCGTCTTCTCGCGTCTGTTTCGCCCTTCGGAAATTACCTTTCCGTCTCTGACGATTACGGCACCGACCGGCACTTCACCGTCTTCAAGCGCTTCACGTGCAAGCAACAGCGCTCGATTCATAAATTCAATATCATCACACATTACAGTTCAATCCGTCAGAACGATATAAAAAATGAAACCCGCATAAAGCACTTTTAAGCAGATATAGCAGATTGTTGCAGGATTAAAGAAATAAAAAGCTCTTGAATGAACAAACAGTTCATTTTCTTTTATATCCTTTGAAAAAACGATTTTTTTCCGTAAAATAAGAATTACAAGACACAAAGCACCTGCCGCCAGAATTACGGTTTCAAGCAGAGTGAGTAAAAGCTCATTGAAATAAGCACTCGAATTTGATAAAAGCACCGTTTCTGCAACGCTGAACAGATTGTTGAAAAGGTGAATGAGCATTCCGGGCCAGATGGAGCCCGTTTCGGCATAAACGTATCCGATTACAAGACCGGCACAGAAGGTATACAGAAACTGTGCAAAATTCCCGTGCATAACTGCAAAGGCAAGGGCCGAAAAGAAAATCGCATTCTGTTTTCCGTAAGGCATCAGTTCCGACTCAATACAGCCTCTGAACAGGAATTCCTCGCATACGGCGGGTACTGCCGCTGTTGCAATGAATTCAAGCAGCAGAGACGCGGGTGAGTCAATATACGTATCGACGTAAACCTTGGAAAAATCGGCGAAGGAAAACAACAGACCGTTCAGATAAGCAGCGGATACGATGAGTGCAACAGCTGCAGGAATCAAAAGGAACAAGTCCTTCCCGGTCTTAACTGACAGCCCCATTCCCGGATGCCGCCGTCTTACGGATATCAATCGGAAAAACAGTACCGGAAGCATAAAGCAGATCATATATATAAGCGAATTCAGGATCGTTTCACCGACGTAATTCAGCCTGAATCCGAATAATGCAGCAACGTCATATGCTTTCCACAGAAAGAAATAATCTATGACAAACTGAACGAGCAGTGTAAAACCTATTTTCAGACAAAGAGAGCGGTATTCTTTTTCTCTTATAAGCATAGCAGAAAAGCCTTTCAAGTGAAGAAACCCCGCCGCAGCAGCGGCGGGGTTTTAATGAAAATCTCAGAATTATCAGTGAATGATAACGCGCTCGGTATCCTTATCAAAGAAGTGCATTCTGGAAGCATCCATAGCAACCTTGATGGTATCGCCGGCTCTGGAACTGGATCTTGAGGAAACCTTGGCAACGAGGTTGAGCTCGCCGATGACGAGATGCAGGTGAATTTCTGCACCCATAAGTTCTGTCAGGTCAACGTAAGTTTCAACCTGGTTCTCTTCGGGAAGCTGGCTCAGGTACATAGGCTCGTCGTGAATGGCTTCAGGACGGATACCTGCGATAACTTCCTGACCGATGTAATCCTTGAGTTCAGGAGCATTGGCCTTTTCAGCGGGAAGCTTGAGGGACTTGTCTTCGAAATCGAAGTATACGTCTTCGCCCTTCTTAACGAGCTTACCGGTAATGAAGTTCATCTGCGGAGTTCCGATAAATCCGGCAACGAAGATGTTGCAGGGAGAATCGTAAAGGTTCTGAGGAGTATCAACCTGCTGAATCAGACCGTCTTTCATAACAACGATTCTGGTAGCCATGGTCATAGCCTCGACCTGGTCATGGGTTACGTAGATGAATGTTGTCTGAACGTTGGCATGAAGCTTTGTAAGCTCAGCTCTCATTGATGCACGGAGCTTTGCATCGAGGTTGGAAAGAGGCTCGTCAAGTAAGAAGACCATGGGCTTACGAACGATAGCACGACCCAGAGCAACACGCTGCTTCTGACCGCCGGACAGAGCCTTGGGCTTTCTGTCGAGCAGGTGGGTGATATCAAGGATACGGGCTGCTTCTTCAACACGTCTCTTGATTTCTTCCTTCGGGGTCTTGTTGAGCTTAAGACCGAAGGCCATGTTTTCAAAAACGGTCATATGAGGATACAGAGCGTAGTTCTGGAAAACCATCGCGATTTTTCTGTCCTTAGGAGCAACGTCGTTTACAAGTCTGTCGCCGATGAAAAGTTCGCCTTCTGTGATTTCTTCAAGTCCGGCGACCATACGAAGGGTGGTTGTCTTGCCGCATCCGGAAGGTCCTACGAGAACCAGGAATTCCTTATCCTTGATGTCAAGGTTGAAATCGGAAACAGCGGTTACTCCGCCCGGATACTTCTTATAAATGTGCTTAAGTGATACGCTTGCCATTGAATATTTCCTCCAAATTTCAGAGCTGACCCGTAAACAGGGTTCCAGTCTTATTTAACGTTGTATATTTTACCAAATTATGCGCAAAAATGAAAGTTTTATTTTTATTTATTTGAAAATCTTTTTTGTGCATTGTGCACAATTTTTGTGCAAGTTTAATTTTGTTTCGAAAATTATTTTTCTGAAACAGCAATAAATGTAAATTGTATTTACTCTTAATCCTCGGTAAAGCGCATAGTAAGCGCGATTCTCTTCTTCTGAAGGTCAACGCTCAGTACCTTTACGCGTATTACGTCTCCGACAGACAGGGCTTCAGACGGATGCTTTATGAACTTATCGCAGATTCGTGAAATATGCACAAGTCCGTCCTGATGGACTCCTATATCGACGAAAGCGCCGAAATCGGTTACGTTGCGGACTGTGCCGGTAAATACCATTCCCTCTTTGAGAGAATTGATATCCAAAACGTCGTCGCGCAGAATGGGAGCGTCAAAGCTGTCACGAACGTCACGGCCGGGCTTTTCAAGCTCTTCAACGATATCGTTGAGAGTTGGTTCGCCGATGCCGAGCTCTTCGCAGAGCTTCGTCTTGCCCTCGGTGTTTACTTTATTGGAAAGGAGCTTAAGGCCGCCTGAACGGATCTGAGCCTCTTCGTATCCGAACTTATGAAGCAGAGTGTGGGCTGCGGCATAGGATTCGGGATGAACTCCGGTCGTGTCAAGGACTTCGTCGGAGCCCGAAACACGAAGGAAGCCTGCGCACTGTTCAAAGGCCTTGGCACCGAGCTTCGGAACCTTGAGCAGTTCTGCGCGGGATTCAAATTCGCCGTTCTCTTCTCTGTATTTTACTATGTTCTTTGCAACGGCTGAGCTGATGCCCGAAACATACGAAAGCAGTGAATACGAGGCCGTATTCACGTCTATTCCGACCGAGTTTACGCAGTCCTCAACGACTCCGGTCAGAGACTGGTCCAGTCTGGCGGGCTTCATATCGTGCTGGTACTGACCGACTCCGATTGACTTCGGGTCAATCTTTACGAGCTCGGCAAGCGGGTCCTGAAGACGGCGGGCAATTGAAACGGCGGAACGCTGGGTTACGTCGAAATCCGGAAATTCTTCGGCGCCGAGCTTTGACGCAGAGTAAACTGATGCTCCTGCCTCTGAAACCATAATGTACTTGCAGGGCAGACCGGTTTCCTTGAGAAGATTGGCAATGAAGATTTCGCTTTCCTTTGATGCGGTTCCGTTTCCGATTGCCACGACGTCAATTCCGTATTTTCTGATAAGAGCCGCAACCTTGTCACCGCTCTCTTTGATTCTTTCCTGTGGCTTCGTGGGGTAGATGACGGCAGTGTCGATAACCTTTCCGGTCTTGTCGACGACTCCGAGCTTGCAGCCGGTTCTGTAACCGGGGTCGAAGCCCATAACGGTCTTTCCCTTGAGAGGAGGCTGCATGAGAAGGTGCTTGAGGTTATCACCGAAAACCCTGATTGCGCTCTCTGAGGCAACGTCGGTGAGGTCGTTTCTGATTTCTCTTTCAACGGAAGGAGCAATAAGTCTTGCATAGCTGTCTTCAACTGCAAGCGCAATCTGGGCCTTTGCGGGGCTTTCTCCGTCCTTTATAAACTTTCTCTGAAGGTAAGTTCTGACGATTTCACTTCCGGGATTGAGCGTTACCTTGAGGAATTCCTCTTTTTCGCCGCGGTTGATGGCAAGCACGCGGTGAGGGGCAATCTTCTTGAGCTTTTCCTTAAAATCATAATACTGGGAATAAACCGAATCCTCATCCTTGGCGGCACAGGCTTCGAGTATTCCGTATTCGTTTGTCAGAGTACGGACGGACTTGCGGCAGGAAGCGTCGTCGGAGATGTTTTCAGCGATGATGTCGCGGGCTCCGGCCAGTGCTTCGTCTGAGCTTGCAACTCCCTTTTCTTCGCTGATATATCCGGCGGCAATCTCTTCAAGAGGTATCTCATACTCGGGAAGCTGAGACATAAGCAGTTCGGCGAGAGGTTCAAGGCCCTTTTCACGGGCTATTGAAGCTCTGGTCTTTCTGTGAGGACGGAAGGGACGGTAAATATCGTCTACTTCGGTTATTGTCACGGCGGCATCGATGGCGGCGGAAATCTCGTCTGTCAGCTTTCCCTGGGCCTCGATGAGAGCCTTGACCTCTTCTCTGCGCTTCTGAATGGTGCGCAGATAGGTGAGTCTGTCAAAAAGGTCGCGAAGTACGGTGTCGTCAAGTGAGCCTGTCACTTCTTTTCTGTAACGAGCGATAAACGCAATGGTATTGCCGTCGTCAATCAGTGCAACGGTCTTTACAACCTGTTCTTCTTTTAACTTGAATTCTTCGGCAAGAATCTGTTCTATTGTCATCTTACGGGGGTATTCCTTTCGTTTAATCCGCAATATTTTACCACCCGCGGCGGATTTTGTAAAGAGTTTTTTCTTTTCTTGACAAGTGCGGATAAAAGTGTATAATATATACGTTATCCTATAAAAAACAAGGAGTTCAAAAATGGCATTCAGACTTGATTACCATCTTTCACAGAAAGTACTTCACAAGGGTACTGAGAAGCCGAGAGCATACTTTGTTCCCGGTTCAACCGAAGCCGAAGCACTTGACGACAACCGTGCATTATCTTCACGCTTTTTCTCTCTTAACGGAGACTGGCTTTTCAGATATTATCCGAAATCCGATTACATTGAGGATTTCACGTCGCCCGATTTCAATCCGGCAGGTTCGGAACTTATGACCGTTCCGCGCAGCTGGCAGACGGTAAAGGGACACGATACCCCGAACTACACCAACGTAAACTATCCCTTCCCTGCCGATCCTCCCTTTACTCCCGACGGACCTTCAGCTCTCTACGTAAGAGAATTCACTCTGTCCTCGGATTTTGTCAAGGAAAGAAATCTTTACTTAAACTTCGAGGGTGTGGACTCCTGCTTCTATCTGTACGTAAACAACGCTTTCGTCGGATACAGCCAGGTCAGCCATATGACCTCCGAATTCAATATCACACAGTGGGCACATACCGGAAAGAATACTATTAAGGTTCTCGTTTTCAAGTGGTGCGACGGTTCATACCTTGAGGACCAGGACAAGTTCCGTTTCTCTGGTATTTTCAGAGAAGTATATATTCTCTCACGTGACCCAGTACACATCTCGGATATTTTCGTCTCGAGCTCCGTTAACGAAAAATACACACAGGCGGTTGTAAACGCTTCCGCCCGTGTTACGGGTAATGCCGAAATTTCTTACACTCTGCTTGACCCGGACGGCACGGAAGTGAACTCCGGCAGTATCACAACCGAATCAGTCGGAAAATTTGAAATTCAGGTTGCAGCCCCGAAGCTCTGGTCTGACGAAAATCCTTATCTCTACACTCTCATCGTAAAGTGCGGCGGTGAAGTCATTGCCCTGCACCACGGCATCAGAGTATTTGAGATAAAGAACAGAACCATATTCGTAAACGGAAAGAAAGTCAAGGGCCGCGGTGTAAACCGTCACGACAGCCATCCTTATCTCGGTTCCGCAACTCCGCTTGACCACATGCTTGAAGACCTTTACATCTTAAAGCGCCACAACGTCAATATGATCAGAACCAGCCATTATCCGAATGACCCGCGCTTCCCCGGCCTTTGCGACCGCCTCGGCATCTATCTCTGCGACGAAACCGACTACGAAGCCCACGGTATTTCAAGAGCCGGCAACTGGGACCTCTTCTCTCAGTCACCGGAATGGACGGAATCCCTGCTTGACAGAGTTCAGAGAATGGTTGAGCGCGACAAGAACCACGCCAGCATCATTTTCTGGTCTCTCGGAAACGAATCCGGCATAGGTGACAACCAGAAGCTTATGGCCGATTATATCAGATCGAGAATTCCCGGTGCCTTCGTTCACTGCGAAGACATCACGAGAAGATTCCACAACACGAATCCCGTTCTTCCCGATTCTCTCAAGGACGTTTACGAATGCAACTGGGTTGACGTCGCAAGCCGTATGTATCCCTCTCTGCAGAACAGCCTTGAAATCATGAAGAACAAGAAGTTCACTCAGCCCTTCTTCCTCTGCGAATACTGCCACGCCATGGGCAACGGCCCCGGAGACCTCAAGGCATACTGGGATCTCATCAGAAAATACGACGCCTTCTTCGGCGGCTGCGTCTGGGAATACACGGACCACTCCGTTGCCGAAGGCGACAACAAATACGCCGACCCGCACTTCATCTACGGCGGCGACTACGGAGATTTCCCGAATGACGGAAACTTCTGCGTAGACGGCCTCGTTTACCCCGACAGAAAGCCTCATACGGGCTTTGAGGAGTACAAGCAGATTATCGCTCCCTTCGCCATTTCAGACGTTGCGGAAGACGGCAGTTCCTTCCGAGTGACAAGCCGCAGATTCTTCAATTCCCTCTCCGACCTTTCTCTCTTCTGGAAGATTGAAAGCAACGGAAAGATTCTCCGTTCGGGAAATATCCTTTCCCTTGCAATCGCCCCCTGCAAGTCAAGAAAGTACGAAATCGATACGAAGGGACTGAAGCTCAGCGGTAACTGCTATATCACCTTCTCGGTTCAGCAGAACACAGCCACCGAATGGGCTCCTGCCGGATACGAAGTGGGATTTGCACAGGCAAAGCTTGAATCGGAAACCGAAACCTACTCACTTATCGAAGCCCAGAACAGCTCAAAGAATCTCTATCTCGACAACGAACCCAATAATATAACTGTCCGCCATTTCAAGGGCAGCTACACAGTAAATCGCGCCTCCGGCTTCATCACATCAATCGTTGACAACGGACGCGAAATGCTTTCAACCCCCATCGTTCCCACAGTATGGCGTGCTCCCGTTGATAACGACAGAAACGTTAAGAACGACTGGGCGAAATTCGGCTTCAACAAGCTTCAGACAGACTGCCGCGGCTGCGAAGTCGAAGAAAAGACCGAGACTTACGTTTCCGTCAAGGCAAAGCTCGTAATGGGTCGCAGGGCTCATCCTCCCGTACTCTTCATCGACGCCCTCTACACCTTCTTCACCGACGGCTCCGCCAAGATTGATATGAAGGTCAAGGCACGTGAAGACCTGCCTCCTCTTCCCAGATTCGGAGTTCAGTTCAATATGCCCGAAGACAACGAACAACTGCGCTATTTCGGCCGCGGTCCCGTTGAAAGCTACGTCGACAAGAGATGGGCTTCTTATCAGGGGCTGTTCCGCACACTCGTCTCGGACCACTTTGAGCACTACGTAAGACCTCAGGAAAACATGGCTCACACCGATACGGTCTTTGCTGATGTTGCAAATCTCACAGGTCACGGTCTGCTCTTCACCGGTGCCGGAAAGACTATTTCATTCAACTGCTCTCACTTCACTCCCGAATACCTGACAGAGACCGGGCACGATTACGAGCTCGTACCGATGAAGGAAACCTGTGTCAACATTGACTACAGACAGACGGGTATCGGTTCAAACTCCTGCGGTCCCGCCCTTGCAGAAGAATTCAGATTCAATGAAAAGGAATTCGAATTCACAACGAGACTCATCCCCTGCGACATCAACAACATTGATGCTTTCAAAGAGGCTGCAAAGATTTAATATAATTACGGCGATGCGCCTTTGCGCATCGCCGCTTTTTAATGTATATTGTTTATCAGACTCCGAATATCTTTTCAAGTGCTTTCGCAAGGTCTTCGTCGTGTGCAGCGTCAGCCCTGTATTTCTCAAGAGCCGTTCTGAGCTTTTCCTTATCGCCGTCACTGAGATTGACCTTGGTTCCGAAAGGCTTTTCATTAACCGAGCCGTCGGGATTTATGACGAGCTCCTTTACTACATCACGTACGAGCGAGGATTTTGAAATCGTGTTTACAAGTTCATCAGCCGCAGGAAGTTTATTGTCGAAAATGCCGTTATTAACTTCATCCCCTGTAATGTTCTGTCCGATATTGTAGAACATAATCAGAGCGTTACTTTCCTTGACTGCGCTTTCATCAGACATATTTGTTTCCGAAGCAAGCTTGTCACATAGATTTCCGACGGCTTCACTGACAGCGCCGGCGGCAGTTTCGGGAACGTAGCCGGAAATTGACGAAGAAGTAACCGTTTTTTTGATAGCTTCGGCTGTTGAATCGTTCATGTTTTCAGTCAGCCAGACAATCTTTTCGGCAATCAGGGATGTATCGGAATTTTCGGAATTCAGTTCGTCAAGAATCATCGACGTCTTGATTGCGCTTTCAAAGATTTTCGCAAGACTGCCGTCATTCTTTTCAAGTGCTTCACAGAGAGAATCTGCAAGCGCATCTGCATCAGGCAGAGTTTCGCGTACTTCGTCCAGACTGAAGATTATACGGATAAGTTTGCTTCCCGCCCCTTCAAATACGTAAGTCCGGTTCAGAGTTTCAAGAGCCTCGCAGAATGAGTCGATGTCGGCCTGCTCTATATCCACGCCTTCATTTTCTTCTCCGTCGTATATTGAAAGTGCAAAGGCTTCGAGACTGTCAAGCACCGCGGCGTATTTTTCGAACTCCTTATCGACAGCATCCTCGCCTTTATCGTAAAGTTCGTTTCCTTTTTCAATGATACCGTCAAAAAGGTTCAGAAGGTCGGCAAACCATGGATATTCTTCAAGGGTTTCATCAAAGCCGAAGACTTCCGTTTCATATCCGTCGAGTCTTGCCTGATTGAGAACAGCCATGGTTTCACCTGCGGCCCCTGACAGGAACCGGTTTTGTATTAAGGAGTCAAGAAAATCGAACGCCGCTTCGATTCCTTTTTCTGTGTCTGTGTTAGCGCTTTCTTCGTCGCTTGAATTCAGTGAGATATCAGCAAGTATTTCAGTCGTCGGAATAAACGAAGAGGAGAAGGTATAAATATTTTCTTTTTCACCTCTGAAATTTACGGAGCTCCAGTATCTGACCATTGGCTTTACTCCAATGTTATACACGGAAGAATCGGCACTTTCAACCCCGCTTCCGGATATCATTTCAAAACTATCGCCACCGTCAACGGCACCCGAGATTATTTCCATAATCTCAGGATTGATTGCCTTTGCAAGGTCAAAGGCAAAGCCGACGTAAGCAATCACGGGCACCAGCATTGAAAATACTATAAAGAATGCCGATGCAGCGCCGATAAGAGCTCCCCAGCCCTTATTTGCGGGGTTGGTTCGGTATTCAACTTCCTCATTATGCTTCACAATTGCCTTGATGATAATACAGGGAATCAGAAGCAGAAGCTTCAGGACAAGGAAATAAACCATAAACAGTATGGGGCCGGCAAGGCCTCCGACCAGAATACCGGTTACGGCATTAATGGCACCGGCATCGGAAAGTATTTCCCGGACTGCATCTGAAGAGCCGAAGCTGTCTGCAAGTGACGCAAGAACTGTCGAAGTCAGCCTTCCGGCAGTAAGCGCCGTTCCCCCGAGAGCCAGGAAAAACGAAATGACAGTCGAGCAAGCGCTGACTGAAGCACGGCGCAGTCTGCGGCCCATTCCTATCAGCGCGCCGATGGCAGCCGCAATAAAAAGAATAATATAAATTACGATATCAAAAGCAAGAACCATAATCAGAACCTCCGTTCGGATAATTATACCATCTGTAATTGTTTTTTTCAATAAAAATGTAGCCGGGGGACGTAAGT
>DCGL01000066.1:0-4960 GCA_002314565.1 Clostridiales bacterium UBA1779 | reverse complement strand
CCACCACTTACGTCCCCCGGCTAAATTTTCCTGCTACTGCAGTAAGGAAGCCTTCTGAATCTACGGCTGTGACAGAGGAGGCATCCTCGCAGAGAAGCGCGAGATCCTTTGTCATAATGCCGGACTCAATCGTATCGATGCAGGCTTTTTCAAGCTTGTCCGCGAAGTTCTGAAGCCCGGAAATGCCGTCGAGTTCGCCTCTCTTGCGAAGGGCTCCGGTCCAGGCAAAGATTGTTGCCATGGGGTTTGTCGAGGTCTTTTCACCCTGAAGATATCTGTAATAGTGACGTGTGACGGTTCCGTGAGCAGCCTCGTATTCGAAGTTCCCTTCAGGGGATACAAGTACTGAAGTCATCATTGCAAGAGATCCGAAAGCAGTTGATACCATATCGGACATAACGTCGCCGTCGTAGTTCTTGCAGGCCCAGATAAAGCCACCGTCAGAACGGATTACACGGGCAACGGCATCGTCGATAAGAGTGTAGAAATATGAAATGCCGAGCTCCTCAAATTTTGCCTTGTATTCAGCGTTGTAGATTTCTTCGAAAATCAGCTTGAAGGTCTGGTCGTACTTCTTTGAAATCGTGTCCTTGGTTGAGAACCAGAGGTCCTGCTTCGTTGCAATTGCATATCTGAAGCAGGAGTGTGCAAATGAACGGATGGACGAATCCTTGTTGAACTGTCCCTGCAGCACCATTGGCCCCGGCAGATTGCAGATTTCAACGGTTTCCGTCTTGCCGGAAATCCCCGTGAAAGTCAGTGTGGCGGTTCCGCCTTCTTCGGTTCTGATTTCGGAAGCCTTGTATATGTCGCCGAAAGCGTGTCTTGCAATCGTAATCGGCTTTTCCCAGTTTTTGACAACGGGCTTTATATTATTAACGATAATGGGGGTTCTGAATACGGTGCCGTCGAGAATTGCACGTATAGTCGCATTCGGGCTCTTCCACATTTCGTGCAATCCGTATTCTTCAACTCTCTGCTTGTTCGGGGTTATGGTTGCGCATTTGACTGCTACGCCGTATTTTTTTGCTGCGTTTGCGGCATCAACAGTCACCTTGTCCGAAGTTCTGTCTCTTTCGGGAAGGCCGAGGTCGTAATACTCGGTTTTGAGGTCAACGTAAGGCAGAATAAGTATATCCTTTATCTGTTTCCACAGAATTCTTGTCATTTCATCCCCGTCCATCTCTACGAGGGGAGTTTTCATTCTGATTTTTTCCATATTATTTTCCGCTTCCTGTTTTTCTGAGAAGTCCGCCTGCAAGCAAAATCTCTCTCTGGCGTTCCGAAAGCTTTGCATGAAGTACTATATTACGTCCGCCGACGGTCAGAACGGGGTCGGTTCCGTTTTCGATTGCAGCTCTGATTCCGTCAAGCCTGAGTTCTGAGTCCTGTTCAATCAGGTCATAATCGGCAGGATTGTCAAATACGAGAGGAATGATACCGGCGTTTACTAAGTTGTCGGCGTGAATTCTTGCAAACGACTTTGAAATAACGGCCTTGATACCGAGATAAAGAGGAACGAGAGCGGCATGCTCACGCGAAGAACCCTGCCCGTAGTTTTCACCTCCGACAATAATTCCCTTTCCTGCCTTCTTTGCCCTTTCGGCAAAGCTTTCGTCGCAGACAGCAAAGCAGAACTGAGACAGGTGAGGAATATTGGAACGGTAAGGCAGAATTTTGGCTCCGGCAGGCATAATATGGTCTGTCGTGATATTGTCACCGACCTTGAGAACGCAGTTACATACGATATCAGCTGGTATTGGCTCGCCGATGGGGCATTCTTTGATATTCGGACCTTTGACGGTACTGAGAGTTTCGGACTCCTTCTCATCAGCGGGCATAATAATCATATTGTCGTTCACAAGGCAGCTGTCGGGAAGCGTGAAAGCGGGCATGTTCCCGAGAGTGCGGGGGTCGGTAAGAACACCCGCAATGGCGGAAGCAGCGGCGGTTTCGGGGCTTACAAGATAAACCTGCGCATCCTTGGTGCCCGAACGGCCGAGGAAGTTACGGTTGAAGGTACGCAGTGAGACTCCGGCACTGACGGGCGACTGACCCATGCCGATGCAGGGACCGCAGGTGCATTCAAGCACGCGGGCTCCGGCGGCAATCATATCGGCAAGAGCGCCGCACTCGGCAAGCATGTTGTAAACCTGCTTTGAACCGGGGGTAACCGTCAGGGACACGTTGTCGGCAACGGTTCTGCCCTTGAGTATGTGGGCAACCTTGAGCATATCGGTGAACGAGGAGTTCGTGCACGAACCCACGCAGACCTGATCGATTTTGATGGAGCCTATTTCTTCTATGCTCTTTACGTTATCGGGGCTGTGAGGGCAGGCTGCGGCGGGCTTCAGGGCTGACAGGTCTATGTCGATAATCTCGTCGTATTCGGCATCGTCATCAGCCTTTATTTCACACCAATCGGCTTCGCGGCCCTGGGCCTTCATAAATTCGTAAGTGATTTCATCAGAGGGGAAAACGGAGGTCGTTGCACCGAGCTCCGCGCCCATATTTGTGATAGTGGCACGCTCGGGAACGGAAAGAGTTTTAACTCCTTCCCCGCCGTATTCGATAATCTTTCCGACACCGCCCTTGACGCTCATCAGTCTGAGTACTTCAAGGATAACGTCCTTGGCGGAAACCCAGGCGCCCAGTCTGCCGTGAAGGTTGATGCGGGTCATCTTCGGCATGACTATATAATACGCTCCTCCGCCCATTGCAACGGCAACGTCAAGTCCGCCGGCGCCGAAGGCAAGCATACCGAGGCCGCCGCCGGTGGGAGTGTGGCTGTCTGAGCCAATCAGCGTCTTTCCGGGAATACCGAAGCGTTCAAGATGCACCTGATGGCAGATACCGTTTCCGGGACGTGAAAAACGCAGACCGAACTTCTTTGCGGCAGACTGAATGAATCTGTGGTCGTCGGCGTTTTCAAAGCCGGACTGAAGCGTGTTGTGGTCTATATATGCAACCGAAAGCTCGGTTTTTACTCTCGGTATACCCATAGCCTCGAATTCGAGGTAGGCCATGGTGCCCGTTGCGTCCTGAGTCAGAGTCTGGTCAATTCGAAGTCCGACCTCGGTCCCCTTAATCATTTCGCCTGAAAGCAGGTGTGAGGCGATTATTTTCTGTGCTATTGTCTTTCCCATTATATATGTCCTTCTGCGGTGATTTCCGTTTTATTTTCTCTTGTCAAGGTCAACGTATTCGACCTTCTTTGACATGGGTCTGTATGCGGGACGCATAATCTTGTGGCTTGTCTGAATTTCTTCAAGTCTGTGTGCGCACCAGCCTGACATTCTGGCAACTGCGAACAGCGGCGTGAACAGTTCTCTCGGAATTCCGAGCATTCTGTAAACAAGGCCGGAGTACATGTCGACGTTTGCGCAGATTCCGGTGTTGTCAATCATTTTTGAATTGAGAATTGAGGGTGAAAGTCTTTCAACGGCATCAAGAAGAGTGAAATCGTCTCTGAAGCCCTTTTCATCGACCATCTTTTCGGCTTCTCTCTTGAGTATTACGGCTCTTGGGTCGCTCTTGGTATAAACCGCATGGCCCATACCGTAAATCAGTCCGCTTCCGTCCCCGGCTTCTCCTGCAAATATTTTCTTGAGATATGCAAGTATTTCACCGTCATCGTGAACGTCTTTCACATGTTCCTTTATATCGTCAAGCATTGCGCAGACCTTGAGGTTTGCTCCGCCGTGACGCGGCCCCTTGAGAGCTCCTATGGCGGCTGCTATAGAAGAATAGATATCCGTGGCTGAAGATGTGACGGCGCGGCAAACGAAGGCTGAGTTGTTTCCTCCGCCGTGCTCTGCGTGAAGAATCATACATCTGTCAAGAAGCAGGGCTTCTTCGTGGGTGAACTGACGGTCGGCGCGCAGAGTTGACAGAATGTTTTCTGCAGTTGACAGTCCGTCCTGAGGCATGTGCAGATACATGGACTTATAGTCGTATGCACGGCGTTTTGCCTGGTATGCGGCCACCATCATAACCGGAAGACGGCCGATTAGCTCCATCGACTGACGCAGCGAATTCTCTTCAGAGCAGTCATCGGGATTGTCGTCATAGTTGTAAAGCGCAAGAACGGAGCGGGCCAGCATATTCATAATGTCACGGCTCGGGGTTCTCATGATATTGTCGTCAATGAAGTTGTTCGGAATCTTACGGCAGTTTTCAATCATACTGCTGTACAGGCTCAGATCGTCTCTTGTAGGCAGTTCGCCGAACAGAAGCAGCCACGATGCCTCATCATATCCGAATCTGTCTTCTTTCTCGCAGGCTTCGACGATATCCTTAACGTTAACACCGCGGTAATACAGCTCTCCGTCAACGGGAACTCTTTCATATTCGTTTACAAGATAACCGTGTACGTTGCTGACTCTGGTAAGTCCGGCAACGATACCGGTTCCGTCTGCATTGCGCAGGCCTCTCTTGGCATTGCACTGAACGTACAGCTTATTTTCAAATTCACCGTCTGGATTGTATCTTTCTGCGAGATATCTGAATTTTTCTTCCATATTCGGGGTCATTTCCGGGTCCTTTCACACGCAAAACGTGTATAAAAATAATATAATATTATACTACTGCGAGATATTATTGTCAACTGTTTATTTTAAAAATGAATTATTTTGGCGAACTGACTTGCATATTTTGCATAATTTACCCGTTTTCACCCCAACTCTTGTTTGAATTTTGAATTTTACCACGTTTGTTGTTTGCACCTTCGCCGTTTGTCCGCTATATGAAGCAGCTTCTTTCAATGACAGATGCACACAGCTTCCGACAAGCCATCTTTTTTCATTAACGGTCGTATTTTTTCCGTCCCTCCTGAATCTGCCTTCACCCATAATATGCCGTATATATACTTGGTGTAAAATAATTGTAGGAGATTCGAGGAGGTCAAAAAAGGCCTCGGAGGGTAAATACATATTTTCTGCTTAAAGATTCTGAGCCGAGG
>DCGL01000158.1 GCA_002314565.1 Clostridiales bacterium UBA1779 | reverse complement strand
TTGCGCCGCATTCTTTTTTTATGTCAACCGCCTCGCCGACGATGACGCAGAGGCGCGAGTACCAATGCTTTTTGCGGACGAGAAGGACAGGAAGGACGGGGACCCCGGCTTTGAGTGCCATCAGCACCATTCCGGATTTGAAGGAGTCTATTCCCGTCTGCGAGTTGTCGATATGGCCGCCCGGGAATACCGTCACGGCGGAGCCCGCTTTGAGCTCGTCCGTGATTTCTCGGAAAGAATCAAGTCCCGGATTTTCCCTGTCTATCGGGATGGTGCCGAAGCAGCGGAACCAGAAGGCCTTGAATTTATTCGAGTAAAATTCCTTCATGCAGACGAAGAAAAGGCGGCGGTACCAGAAGGCGTATAATAAGTATTCCGGGTCGAAAAAGCAGATGTGGTTTGAAATGATGAGCAGACCTCCGCGGTAATGCCTTCGCTTCCCTCCTGCATAAATTATGCGCGGTCGGAAATAAAACAGACCGGGAAGTGCGGCGAGTATGCGGATAAGGTCATTGATGAGGCGGTAAATTATTCTGTTTTTTCCGTTTTTCAAGCTCCGCCTCCAGATATTTTATTTTTTCTCTGAGTTTTTGTGTGAGTTCGGCGGCGCACTCGTCGAGAGACTTTTTTTCATCGACAAGCTCGCGCGCGGTGATTGTCTTTCCTATGATGACGGATGCCGGAGCCCTTCCGAAATAGCGTCCGTCGGTAACGACGGGAACGATGCGGGCGCCGCTCTCAAGGGCGAGACGCGCGGCTCCTTCGGCAAATTTCAGGGGGCGTTCTTCAGCCGGGAGGGGTATGCGGCCTTCGGGAAAAATCCCGACGGCGCCTCCGCCCTCAAGGGTATCGAGAGCTGCGCTGAAGCCGCCGAGGCTGTGCGAATTGCGGTCCGTTCTGATTCCGCCGAGGCAGGAAAGGAAAAAGCCCTGCAGCTTTTTGCGGAACAGGACCTCCGCCATCAGAAAACGGACGGTTCTGCCGAAAAACACGTAGAGATATAGCGCGAAATCGTAAACCGACGTGTGATTGCTCACTATGATTACCGGGCCGTGCGGGCGCTTTTGTGCTCCTTCCTCAAGATAAATACGGGCGCGTATGAGCAGCATATAGACGGGCCAGCCGGTGATTTTTACGAAAAAAGTGAAAAAATCAACGAGAAATTCTTTCAATTCTGTCCTCCGCATACGAAGCAAGAGATCGTATGCTTGAAATTCCTTCGGGGGATTCGGGTATTGCGATTTTCAGTTCTTCTGACAGGTCCGCGCAGAGCGAGAACCACTGGAAGCTCGAGCCGCCGAGCTCCGAGAAAAAGTCGGCAGCGGCGTCAAGCTCGTCTTCGGGACGGCCGAGAACCTTCGAAAATGCGGCTCTGACTGCCGAAAGCACCGGGGACGTGCCGTTATTCTGAGCAACAGCTGTGAAATCCACGGGCAAAATCAGACCGTCTGCAACGCGCGAAGCGATTCGGCGGCGGTTGAGTTTGATATCGTCCGGGTCCATAAGAGGTGAATCCGTGAATATCACGTTTTCAATCTGCCTCTCAAGGCCGTTCGTCCGGATGATTTCACGCACTGCGTCGCGCAGGGCGGATTTTGTCTTGCCCGACAGGTTTGAATTCAGTCCGACGACGAGGGTCGGAACGGTTTTTCCGCCGTTTTTCACCGCGCAGAGGCAGGTTTTTGCGGCAAGTTTATCGAAATTGGCTTCGATGAGCTGCGGATTGAGGTTTTCGCCTGAAAGTCCGATTACCAGCTCGTCGCTGCGGCCGAGAATTTTGTAAATTTTCTTTTCGGTATCGAATGAAACGAGGTCGTTCGTCTCAAAATATTCGTCGGGAACCGTTCTTTTCCCGTCTGAAATTATATATTTCGCGCGTGAAGAACCGCTGACCTCGAGCTTTCCGCCGCTCACTCTGTATTGTATTGATGAAAACGGGAGTCCGACAGACAAAGGCTCGGCAAAACGGATTTTCTCTCTGAGCTCAACCGAGGTGATGCCGATTTCGCTCATACCGTAGCCGTTTGAAATCGGGTAGCCTATGCGGTTGAAGAATTCGAGCACTTCCGGACGGACGGAGCTCCCCCCGCAGATGAAATATGAAATCGAGTCGCCGAAAAGCCGTTTTCTGACCTCTTTGAAGGCAATTCTGTCGAATAAATTGCGCAAGGGAGGGCAAAAATCCAGTTTTCGAGATATTTCAAACCCCTTTTCGAGCTTTCTGTCGCTTCCGTCGCCTCTCGCTTCGATTGCGAGCATCACCTGAGAAAAAACGGTTTCAAAGAAGAGGGGGACTGCGAAAACGTGGGTCACGCGGTGGCGTATCACCGTGTCCCTGACGTTCGCCGAGCTCAGGCTGTCGATTTTTACGAAGGTTCTCGAGAAAAACGCGAACCAGAAATATACGGCGGTCAGACCGAAAACGTGGCAGAACGGAAGCAGGGCAAGCTGCTTGAGCTCCCCGTTATAGTGCCGTTTAAGCGTTTTGCACTCGCGGATTATCTTCGAGCTGTCGAGAATCTGGTCGGCGATTTCGCGGGCTGTGTAAGCGCAGCATTTGACGTGCGACGAGGTGCCGGAGGACATAACGAGAATCTCGGTTCCGAACTCCTTCTTTTCAAATGAGGAGTCAATCAGCTGAAGTTCGGCGGGGCAGACCGCGGGAAGACCGTACTTTACCCCGGTCGCCGTATCCGTTACAACGGCTCTTACCTGCGTTTCTGCAAGGCAGTTTTCAAGCACCCTGCCTCCGAGCCTCTGGTTTATCAGAACGACGTTACAGCCTGCGGCGAGAATCGCCCACAGAGCCACAATCCATTCAACCGAATTCGGCATATCAAGGCCTATATAGCTTCCCTTCGGGAAATCCGCAAACTTTTTTTCAAGTGCGGGGGCAAGTCCCTGAACGAGCTTTTTCGCCTCTTTGTATGTGGTTTTAATAATCTTTATTCCGCTTTTTTCCTCGAAAAGCACGTTTTCTTCTTCAGAAAACATCAATTCAAACAGTTCAGCGTAGTTTTTCCCCGACTGTCTGAGCTTTTCCGACTTCGCGCGGACGTATTCATCTATTTCTTTATATCCGCCGAGGTTATCGGGCTTCCGCTTGCTGTTCATTTCGTACCTTTCAGGTTTCTTGTTTTTAAATCAAATCCTCGAACGCGAGAACCTCGCGGCCCTTTTCGCAGTCGCCGAACCAAAGCGGGTGATTTTCGTACTCCGCCTCTCCCGACTGATTGTCGTAGGGGTCGGTGCGCATAAAGCGCATAGGCGGGTCGAAGGCAAGGCCGATGTCCGTTGCGTTGATTTCACGGAAAACGTCGAGGTTGCAGGCGTAGTGATTCCACAGCTCAGTGTCTCCGGAGCGGAATGCTCCGCCTCCGAAGGAGGAATCGCAGTACAGCCAGCCGTAGGGTGCAACGTAAAACTGCGCCCAGTCGTGGCTGCCGATGCCTGTCGGGCGGACGTGGCTTCCCGACTGCCAGCGGGCGGGAACTCCCATGGCGCGGCAGAGGGTGATGAAGAGCAGAGCCTGGACTCCGCAGTCGCCGCGGCCGTTGAGCAGGGCGAATTCGGGAATGTTTTCGATGCAAAGATACTCCCTCATATACGAATATACGACGTGCGAAGTGACGAAATCATAGGCTCGGCGGGCAAGAATCAGGGGATTCTTTTCGCAGCCTTTGAGCTCCTTCGCCGTCTCGACAATAAGAGGAGTAAACCGAATCTGAGGCCATGTCTCTCCCGTATAGAAATCCGGCTGATGGTCGGTAACGTATTCGGGCTTCGGGTCAAAATACGGAATTTTCAGCGTGTAGCTGAAATCTATGCCAAAGTCCTCTCCCGCCTTGTACGGAGTCTCAATCAGAGCGGTTCTCTGACCGGATTTTGAAATATAAAGCGGATGAGACGACTGATTTACGACGATATCGGTCTGCTCCGGGGTAATCGACGGGAAAGGCAGATAAATTCTGACGGTTTCGCCGACGCGGGCAGCAGACGGACGCGGTTTTATGTGCTCCTTTATTCTGATACGGACGGCGCGGTAGCCCTTTTCACGCATAACGCGCAGGTTGTCGTGACGCAGCTTGTTGAAGCTCGGAGCAGGAGTTTCGCCGGTTTCAAGAGACTTGAGATAGCGTGCATTGCAGTCGAGGATGTTCGACAGGGCCGCTCCCTCGAAATATCTCTCGCCGTTTTTTCTGATATAATCGGCGTTTCCGATATCAATTATATGCTCAAGATTTTCCGCTTTGCAGGCGGGATACTTTTCCTGAATTTTTGAAAGGAGCTCGACAAACGAGCCTCGGTAATCCTTCGCCATTTCGCTTGCAATGACGTCCTCGATTTCAAGACGGCGGCGAAGGGAGGCAGGCATGGCCGGATGAATTTCGATATAATGGGCTATCGCCTTGCGTTCACCGGCAAAATCGCCGTTATACTTGAAAAATTTGACCTCGTCCGGCAGCTCAAGTGCCACGAGAGCGATTTCTTCTTCATTGAATCTGATCATTTTTCACACGCTTAACCCTTTCTTTTTTCGAGTACTGAGGCATATTCGCCGATAATTTTATCAAGAACCTTTTCAAGTCTTCGGACTTCAAGTCCGAAGACGACGCTCGGAAGCAGAGCAAAGAAACCGATGGCGAAGAAAATCGTCGGATAAAGTCCGAAGGCCGAACCTCCGCCGAAATATTTTATCAGGGTATATGCGAGGAAGCCGAAAAAGCCGAGAGTGAACAGTACGAAGCTTGCAATGAGCACGCGCGATGTCCGCGTCGAATACTCTACGGTCAGCTCATCGCTTCCCTCTTCGGAAAACACTCTGCCCCAGAGCCTTGATTCGTACTCCGCTCTTTTCTCATCGTTTTTTCCTTTTTTCGCAATCACGAATTCCCCGTCGGCGCCGATGGCTCCGTTGAAATCCGACTCAATTCCGTCCGATTCTTCCCTTGCGGTCTTCACGTACCCGCAGAAAACGTTTTCGAACAGCTTAATATCCACTCCGGGAATCTTCAGAACGTTGATTTTTGTCGCCATTGCATACTACCCCTATCATAATTTATATTATTTTATCATATTTCAGTATTTTGTGCAAGTTTTTTTGATTTCAGAAGGGCAGTGTAGCCAGGGGACGTAAGTGGTGGTGAAATTTTAGCCGGGGGACGTAACTGGTGGCTAAAAATTTAGCCACCAGTTACGTCCCCCGGCTAAAATTTCACCACCACTTACGTCCCCCGGCTACAGAAATAAAAAAGTCCGAGAACGACTCGGACTTTTTTATATTCAGCTGAATCAGCGAATTAAGCCATCTTATTGAGGGCGAGTGTGAACTGGCTCTTCTTATGAGCGGCGGCATTCTTGTGAATGATTCCGCGGGCAGCAGCCTGGTCAACGCTCTTTACGGCAGCGGTGTAAGCAGCCTTTGCGGCTTCCTTATCACCGGCAGCAACAGCGGCCTCGAACTTCTTGATAACAGTCTTCAGCTTTGTGTTGGCGGCCTTATTGATAAGAGTCTTCTTCTCGATAACGAGAATACGCTTCTTAGCAGACTTGATATTTGCCATCTTCTTTACCTCCGTATCTGATAATCAGGAGAAACCGCTGCGCCTGAGAGGGCGCGCAACTCGAATCTCACGAGCTAATATAATACCATATCAGCGCCGAAAATGCAAGAGTTTTTTTCTTTTTTTATTAAATATTCAGAATTTCTTTCTGGCATTCTTCAGCTTTTCGAGCTTTTCGCCGTCCGGGGTCACGTATGCGGTCAGATTTGTCTTGTAAATGACGAACCCGGGCTTCGCTCCGCCGGGCTTTTTTACGTTTCTGACGTCGGTATAGTCAACCGGAACCTGATGTCCACGGCCGGCGTCCGAGTTGAACGCCGCGATTTCGGCGGCCTCGGTCATATCCGCGTCCGGCAATTCCCTGCCCTCGGCTTTGAGCAGCACGTGCGACCCGGGGACTCCCTTCGCGTGGAACCACATATCGCCTTTTTCAGAAAGTCTGAACGTGATTTCCTCGTTCTGAAGGTTGTTGCGGCCGCATAAAACGGTAAAGCCGTTCGTTGTGGTGTATGTCACGGGAGCATTTTTCACCGACTTCGCCGGAGGGGCGTTTCGGCGTTCCCTGATATAGCCTTCTTTTTCGAGCTCCTGCCGTATCCCCGACAGGTCGGCACTCGTCTCTGCTCGGGACAGAGCGTCCTTTACCGTGAGCAGATATTCAAGCTCATCGCGCGCAATACCCATCTGCCTGTCAAGCTCGATCTTCGCAGTGCGGCACTTTGCGTACTTTTTGTACAGCTTCTGGGCGTAGGCGGAAGGAGTCAGAACGGCGTCAAGCTTCACCTTTCGCTGAACGAAGCTTCCGTCCTCATTCTGTTGTGAGTAATCCGTCAGCACGGCTTCACGGTCCCCGCGTTTGAGCAGGTGCATATTCGCCACGATGAGGTCGGCGTCGGCGCGGAAGGAGTCCGCATTTGCGCAATCGGCAAGCTCCTTTGACTGAATCTCCAGCTTGCGGCGCAGGCGCGCAAGCGCGTTGTTTACGGTGTGAGTGAGGTCCGAAGCCCTTGACTGAACGAGGGCGGCGCGGTCCTTTTCACCGTAAAAGAAGTCCATAAGCTCGGAAATTTTGTCGAAAAAGCGCAGATTTGCCGTCCCGTACTGGTTCAGCGGTACGTAAGAGTAATCAACAGCGCGCTCGCCGTCGTATGCAAGCGTCGGCAGAATCTTCCCGTTCTGCATATCCGCGATGATTCCGAGAAACGCTTTTGCAAGCTTTTCCGGGTCGCAGAAGGAGCACAAAACCTGAGAATCCCCTGCTGCAATATAGGCCGCTTCCCTGGCAACTGCCGGGCAGACTCCGAGATAGCTGTTCAGAATGAATTTCCAGGCGGGGATTTCCTCCTCCGCGCAGGAAAGCAGCTCGCAGAAATGCTCCGGGGTCTCATGTCTTGGGTCAATTTTGCCCTCCTGCACGGGGGGAAGCTCATATTTCATACCGGGCAAAACCTGGCGCAGGCGGGAGGTCGAAAAGTCGACGACGCGCATTGCCCCGAGTATTTTGCCGTTTTCGTCAGTGAAAATGAGGTTGGAGTTGCGGCCGGTAATCTCGGCAATGAGACGGCGCTCACAGTCGTAACCGAGCTCGTCACGGCAGCCGAAGCTGAACACGGCAACTCTTTCGAACTCCTGCTGCTCGCAGCCGAGCAGAACGGCACCCGAGAGGTGCTTGCGCAGCAGCATACAGAAATTCGGGGGCACGGCGGGGTTGTCTTTCTGCGCGGATGTCAGGGCGATTCTTGCATCGCTCGCCCCGCAGCGCAGACAAAGACGCGCACTGCCGTCTTTTGAACGGAAATTTATGTCAATTTCGTCAGCCTGTGGCTGGTAAACCTTCTCAACGCGAGAAGAAAGACAGGCTGCGCGGATTTCAGCCAGTGAGGCAGAGAAAAAGCCGGAGTCAAAAGCCATTATTTACCGAACATCAGCTTATCCACGTCGTCGAGAGAGGGATAAGCGTAATCGGGCTTGTCGGCATCAAGAGCAGCCTCGACGTCGGCGGGAGTGGTTTCGCCGGAGTAAACGAGAACGGCTGTGATTCCGTGTCTCTTTCCGACGGCGATATCCGTGTAAAGTCTGTCGCCGAAAATGCACATCTTGTCAAGGGAAATACCGGTGGCTTCGCCGATCATCTCGACGGTCTCGCGGTATGGCTTGCCGAAGTATGTCGGCTTCTTGCCGGTTGAGGCAGTGACGAAGGCGGCAATTGCTCCGGAATCGGGGATGAAGCCGGTCTCGGTCGGGCAGTTGTAATCGGGATGTGTTGAAAGATATTCGGCTCCGCCGCGGATAAGACGGCAGGCCATATCCATCTTGTGGTAGGTCAGCGTGGTGTCGAAGCTTGTGATGACGATGTCGGCCTTCTCTTCTTCTCCGCTGAGCATATTGATGCCGGAGGCCTTGAAGTTTTCAACCAGCTCGTCGGTTCCGACGAGGTAAACGCTCTTGCCGGCTCTGTGACGCTTCAGGAACTCAATCGTTACGTCGCCGGAGGTCATAATTTCCTCTTTTGTGGGTGAGAAACCGAGCTTCGTCAGCTTCTGAACGTAGAAATCGGTCGTATGCGATGCGTTATTTGTGAAGAAAAGAACTCTCTTTCCCGCGGCTCTGAGGTTGTTGATGAATCTGATTGCGAAGGGAAAAACGTTGTATCCGAGATAGATCGTTCCGTCCATATCGAAAACGTAGAGGTCCTTTTCAAATATTGTTCTGGGATCGGGATTTACAAAAGCCATTTTTGTGCTCCTGCCTTTCATCCGGTTAATACCGTGCAAATTTTTTGACATTATATTATATCATAACGCTTTTTCTTTTTCAAGATTTATTAATCATGCCGAGCCTCATCCGTCACGGCTGCGCCGTGCCACCTTCCCCCGTGGGGAAGGCAAGGAAGGTAAAACAGCGTCGTCGTCTTGTCTTCCCCACGATGGAAGGCAAGGAAGGTAAAACAGCGTCGTCGTCTTGTCTTCCCCACGATGGAAGGCAAGAAAGGTAAAACAACGTGTCATCTTGCCTTCCCCACGGGGGAAGGTGGCAATTTTCGCGTCAGCGAAAATTGACGGATGAGGCTCCCCTGTCATCTGAAAGAAAAATATTGTACAATCCGAAAAAACATAGTATAATATTATGATAAATGAATCTAATTTGATTTCAGAGGTTAAAATGCCGGAATTCAAGAAAAAGCCGTCGACGGGTAAAACGGTGCTGGGCATCGACGTCGGGGGAAGCACGACGAAAATCGTCGGATTTGACGGAAACAAGAATTTGATACAGCCGCAGATTGTAAAGGCCACGGACCCCGTGACCTCGGTTTACGGCGCCTTCGGAAAGTTCACGGTTGAGAACGGAATCGGCCTCGGTGACATCGAGAGAGTCATGATGACAGGCGTCGGCTCGGCGTTCCTGAACTCGCCGATATACAATCTTCCATGTGAGCCGGTGTCGGAGTTCGACAGTATAGGAATCGGCGGTCTCTACCTCTCGAAGCTCGACGAAGCAATCGTCGTCAGCATGGGAACGGGTACGGCAATCACCTATGCAAAGAAGGAGGGCGACTGCATCAAGACCGAGTACCTCGGCGGTACCGGTGTCGGAGGCGGAACCATCACGGGCCTTGCAAAGAAGCTCGTTGACATAGACTCCGTCCGCCATCTTGCAAAGCTCAGCGAAGGCGGAGACCTCTCAAAGATTGACCTGCGCGTCGGTGACATCACGAACACGGGCTCCTTCAAAAAACTGAATGCCGATCTGACCGCTTCAAACTTCGGCAAGGCAAGCGATATGGCATCGCGCAGCGACATAGCTCTCGGAATCATCAATATGGTTGCGGAAACCGTTGCCATGATGGCAATTTTCGCATCGCGCCAGTATAAGACAAAGGATATCGTACTGACGGGAAATCTGACCGCCATTGATCCCATCCGCGGCGTTTTCGAAAATCTGTCCCCCGTTTTCGGCGTAAACTTCTTATTCCCCGAAAACTCACAGTTCGGCACCGTTATCGGCGCTGCACTTCAGTAAACCCTCTTCATCAGACAATGCGGGCTACGCAGCCGTAACATATTGAAATTGCGAGTATATTATCATATTGCAGTTGGCTATTAAAAGATTTTACTTGACAGTCAGCGGACCGTGTGATATAATTAAAGCGCATCCGGTGGCTGTCATTTTTTGTACTCCGGATTTTCTTTCAACCAAATCTCACTTTGCTTTGTCACAGAAAGAATACAGCGTGAAACATTAAGAAATCCGTATCTGAAAACATGCTTGTTTCACGCCCACTTTGTGCCGGTCGGCCCAAAGTGCGAAGAAAGGAAGGGTTATTATTATGAATTTTCAGATTAATGAGGAGCTCATCCCCGGAACGATTCTCAGACGCGATGAAATGGGAAACGTCACCGGTCTTGAATTTTTAAACAAGATTTTCTACATCTCGAACGGCATTATGCTCGCAAACATCAAGGACATTTCCGGTATAGGAGGCACCACGCTTCAGAACTGGACCAAGCGCGGCTGGGTTGAAAACGCCACGTACAAAAAGTACAATATCGACCAGCTTGCCCACATTCTCATCATCAATATGCTCAGAGAATGCATGAACCTCGATAAAATCGCCTTCATCATCTCATACATAAACGGAAGAGTTTACGACCGTTCGGACGATATCATCAGAGACTCGATTCTCTACGATTATATCTGCCGTATTCTCGACAAGCTTATGACCAGCGAAAATGCAACCGAAGACAGCGTAACACTTCGTCAGTATATCACCGAGGTCACCGAAGACTACGTCGAAACCATCGAAGGCGCAACGGTCCGTCTGCGCAACGCACTTGAAATTATCATCATCGCATATTATGCATCAATCATCAAAAAGCGCTCCGACGAAATGGTCGATGCACTGATGAAGAACTGAAAACAGCGCATCAAAACGGTGCTGCGTTTCGGTAGAGCTTTACCGCTCTGCAATAACGCAGCACCGTTTTTTCGATTCCCGGGAAACCGGTCCGAAATTTCACTGTAAATGCGCCGTTTTTCGTACTCCTTCCCCAAATAAATTAGGAAGAAAAATTCTAAAAATGTCTTGCATTTTTGAACGTTTTTTGATACAATAATGCGCGGTAACTGCGGTACGTAAGTGCACCCGGCTTTTTCTCGCTCGACACCCGATTTTTATCGGATTCCGGGCGGTTTTTTCGCTTTTTTCCGGTGTGCGTCATAGACCTCCGTTCCGGAATTTTTTCGTAAAGGAATTTTGTACGGAATGAACAACGAAAAGCTCATTGAACTGCGCGGCCTGTCAAAATCATTTGACGGCGAGCAGGTTCTCAAGTCCATTAACCTGGACATCCACAAGAAGGAGTTTATCACCCTTCTCGGTCCTTCCGGCTGCGGAAAGACCACAACCCTGCGTATGATCGCAGGCTTTGTCACCCCCGACGAGGGCGACGTGATTTTCAACGGAAAGAAAATCAACGACATTCCCCCTTACCGCCGTCCGGTAAACACCGTTTTTCAGCGCTATGCCCTCTTCCCCCACCTCAACGTCTACGAAAACGTCGCCTTCGGTCTGAGACTTCAGAAGATCTCTGACGAAGAAATAAGGACAAGAGTCAAGGAAATGCTGGCACTCGTCAACCTCAAGGGGTTTGAAAAGCGCGACGTGACCGCCCTCTCAGGTGGGCAGCAGCAGCGCGTTGCGATCGCAAGAGCCCTTATCAACAAGCCCGAGGTTCTTCTTCTCGACGAACCCCTCGGTGCACTCGACCTGAAGCTCCGCAAGGATATGCAGGTTGAACTGAAGCGCATGCAACGGCAGACCGGTATCACCTTTATCTACGTAACGCATGACCAGGAAGAAGCACTTTCCATGTCCGACACAGTCGTGGTTATGGCCGACGGCCGTATCCAGCAGATCGGAACCCCCGAAAAGATTTACAACGAACCCGAAAATGCCTTCGTTGCCGACTTTATCGGAGAAAGCAACATCGTAAACGGCACAATGATCGAAGACTTCAAAGTAAGCTTTGCGGGCCAGACCTTCACCTGTGAGGACTCCGGCTTCGGAAAGAACGAGCCTGTCGACGTTGTTGTCAGACCCGAAGACATCGACATCGTTCCCGTTGAGAACTGCATGCTGACCGGAAACGTCAGCTCAGTCACCTTCAAGGGCGATTACTACGAAATTCTCGTGCTCGTTGACAACTTTATGTGGATGATTGAAACCACTGACAGAGTTGCCATCGGCCAGACAATCGGTATTTCCATCGACCCGCACGAAATTCAGGTTATGAGAAAATCCGAATACTCCGGCAAATTCGGCGATTATTCCACCTTCAGCGATGAGATGGACCACCTCTCCGACACAACAGAACCGGAAGCTGAAGACTCTCAGAAAACCGAGGAGGCAGAGAATTGACAGGGGCCGCCGTAAACAAACGCCGCTCCCTCTGTGCGGCGCCGCACATGGTCTGGGCTGTGCTTTTCATCATAGCTCCTCTCATTTTTGTGGCAGTTTATGCGTTCACGGACACCTCGGGTGCCTTCACCCTTGACAATTTCGTCAGCCTCGCCGACTACACGGACGCCTTCGTGCGCTCCGCCTCATATTCGCTGATTGCAACGGTAATCTGCCTCATCATCGGCTATCCGCTCGCGTCGGCAATCTGCTCCTGCAAACCCCGCACACAGCGCATACTCATTATGATGGTTATGCTGCCCATGTGGATAAACTTCCTCATCCGCACCTACGCCATTATGAAGCTGCTCGAAGACACCGGAATTATAAACTCCTTCTTACAGCTCATCTTCGGTGAAGAATTCGAACTTCATATGATTAACACGCCCGGGGCCGTTATTTTCGGTATGGTGTACGACTATCTGCCCTATATGGTGCTGCCGATTTACACCGTGATGTCGAAAATCGACCCGAAGCTGCCCGAAGCTGCCGCCGATCTCGGCTGCAACAAGCTTCAGACCGCCGTCCGCGTAACCCTTCCCCTCTCCGTTTCCGGCATCGTTTCCGGAATCACGATGGTATTCGTTCCTTCAATCAGCACCTTCTATATTTCTCAGAAGCTGGGCGGAGGCCAATACCTGCTCATCGGTGATGCCATTGAAACAGCCTTCGGCAACGTCAACACCTATAACGTCGGAGCTGCCATGTCGCTGGTTCTGATGATTATCGTACTGATTTCCACTGCCGTTATGAACCGCTTCGACAAGTCCGGAGCAGATGAGAACGGAGGTGCAGTCGTATGAAAAAGTCACTGGTATCAAGAATTTACACCTGGATTATTTACATTCTGCTCTATGCCCCGATTGCAGTCATGATTCTCTTCTCGTTCAACGAGTCAAAGAGCATGACGGTATTCACCGGCTTCTCACTCCGCTGGTACGGCGAGCTTTTCTCAAGCGGAAAGGCTTTTGAAGCCCTGAAATACTCCATGATAATCGCCGTTCTTTCCGCGATTATCTCTACAATCATCGGCACGCTTGCCGCGTACGGGGTCCACTATATGAGCTCCAGATGGCTGCGCCGTCTGGTTTCCTCGGTAAACAACATTCCGATGATGAACCCGGATATCGTAACCGGTATTTCGATGCTGCTGCTGTTCGCATTCATTCAGCTCATTCTCGGACTGAATTCATCGATACTTGGCTTCGGTACCCTGCTTATCGCACATATCACCTTCAACGTTCCTTACGTCATCCTGTCCGTTCTGCCGAAGCTGCGTCAGATGGACAAGAGTCTGACTGAAGCGGGACTCGACCTCGGTTGCACTCCTGCACAGGCCTTCTTCAAGATTGAGCTCCCCTCAATCATGCCCGGCATCCTTTCCGGTGCAATTATGGCCTTCACTCTCTCACTCGATGACTTCGTTATCTCGAATTTCACAATAGGAAACTCCTTCCAGACGCTGCCCATCCTGATTTACTCCATGACAAAGCGTGAAGTAACCCCGGATATGAACGCAATCTGCTCAATCGTTTTCGTTGTGATTTTCCTGCTCCTTCTTCTTTCAACCTTCACCGGCGACTCAAAGAAGACGGATGACAGCGGAAAGAAGACCTTTTCAGAGAAATTCCGCGCCGTCCGCTCGGAACATCCGAAGGGATTCAATATCACCGCTCTGATTCTTGCCTGCGTCATCGTTCTCGGCACGGCCTCCCTCTTTATCTTCGTTAACCCCGAAAAAGAGGAAACCCTCAACGTTTACAACTGGGGCGAATACATCTCTGACGGCTCCGACGATTCACTCGACGTAATCGCCGCCTTCGAGGAGTGGTACGAAGAGGAATACGGAAAGAAAATCAAGGTCAACTACACAACCTACGCTTCGAACGAAGACCTTTACAACAAGCTCTCAAGCGGGGCAGCCGATTACGACGTAATCATCCCCTCCGACTATATGATTGCAAAGCTTGCTTCGGAAGATATGCTTGAAAAGCTTGACTTTGACCTCATCCCGAACTATTCTCAGATTGACGACGGCTTCAAGGGTCTCTATTATGACCCGGATGAACAGTACTCGGTTCCCTACTCCTACGGTGTCATCGGTCTGATTTACAACACACAGCACGTTGATGAAGAAGACGTCACGAGCTGGGAACTGATGAACAACGCCAAATACAAGGGAAAGATTCTTCAGTACAACAACCAGAGAGACGCCTTCGGTACGGCAATGTACAACCTCGGCATCAGTGTAAACACCACCGACCATGCCGAATGGGATCGCGCCCTTGAGTGGCTTGCCGCTCAGAAACCGCTCATTCAGTCCTACGTTATGGATGAAATCTATAATAAGATGGAAAGCGGCGAGGCTTATATTTCTTCTTACTACGCCGGCGACTTCCTGTTTATGTATCAGAACAACGAAGATCTCGAGTTCTTCCAGCCAGAAGCAGTCAATTACTTCATTGACGCCATGGCAATCCCGAAGGGAGCAAAGAATTACGAGACCGCAAATATCTTCATCAACTGGATGCTGACCGAAGAGCCCGCTGTCGCAAATGCCGAAATGATTTGCTACGCCTGCCCGAACAACGTTGTCCGCGAAAATGAAGAGTATATCGAGTACCTCAACGATATCAAGGAAAACGCCTACGACATTCTTTATCCCGAAGGTCTTGATTTCAAAGAGGAGTACGACAAATACGCCTACTGCCTGCTTGATGCCGAAACCAACAACTATATGAACAGTCTGTGGTCCAAGCTCAAGATTGCCTCCTCTGAAGAGGAGGACGCAGGTCCCGACGTGACAAATCTCGTCGCCGTCATCCTGCTCGTCATCATAGTCGCCGGTCTTGCAACCCGCGCACTCATCAAGAAAAAGAGAAGCAAATTCTATTGATTTTCCCCCAAGCCGCCCATCCGGGCGGCTTTTTTGAAGATTTTCCCAAAAAGCCGCCCATCCGGGCGGCTTTTTTGACGATTTTTCCATCAAGCCGCCCATCCGGGCGGCTTTTTTGACGATGATACCTGTTATTTGGGAAGCGCAGTGCCGGGCTTTTGGGGCGATGGCATTGCTTTTCTGTTTTTCTGTCAATTACAATGTCGACGTCGTTATCTGCGGCATTGTTTTTATTAAATGCCCGAAAAAGCAATGTCGTGCATTATTGCGGCGGCATTGTTTTTGTTTAATTACCTTATTAGCAGTGCCGCGCCTTTGGGCGCCGGCATTGTTTTTGCCGCGATTCTTGATTTTCAATGCTGTTTATTCAACCGCCGGCATTGTTTTTCGTGTAATTTTAAAAACACAATGCCGGACCGAAAGTCTTCGGCATTGGTTTTAATTAATGCACGCAAAAGCAATGCCTCACCGTCTATACACAGCACTGCTTTTGAAAATTGCAGCCAATTACAATGCCGCGCCTTTGTGCGGCGGCATTGTTTTATTAAATGCCAGAAAAAACAATGTCGCACATTTGTACCCCGGCATTGTTTTTATTTAATGCACGCAAAAGCAATGCCGCACC
>DCGL01000089.1:5118-14261 GCA_002314565.1 Clostridiales bacterium UBA1779 | reverse complement strand
ATGGGTGACCTCCTACTCGATTGAAATAATTCAGTATTATTTAAGCTCGCCGGAAATGATTTTTAGAAGCTTGGAAGTTGTCTTGCGGGTGGTTTCGTCGGCGTCGGACATTTCGAATTCAATGTGCTCGAACTGAGTGCCGACGGTTCTGATCTGCTCTTTGTCGGCTTCGTCCTGCGTGGTTTCAATCAGATGCTTTGCAGTGCGGCGCGGTGTGTCGGAGTCCTTCATTCCGCGGTGCTTTTTGCGCATAAGTGAAACGTATTGTCTGTAAGCAAAACGGAATTTTTCGCGCTCCGTCTTTTTCGAATTGTATGCCGACATAAAGTCTTTCCAGTTTTCCGGGGTGTCGGCGGATTTTCCGTCCCAGTCTGTGGCTCTGACACGTTCTTTTTCATCAATGAAGTTCGTGAATTCATCAAACTCCTCTTCTTCTGAACCGCGGTTGAAGGAAATGAAGAAGCGTATCGGGTCAAGCAGAAAATCAATGAGCTTGCGGAACAAATTAAGAATGACCTGCAGGACGCTTGAACGTCTGCGGTTGCGCAGCATGATGAAAAGTGTAATGAAGAAGGCGAAAACGGCAATGAATACAAAAATGCTCCAGAATTCACTCGTTCTGTACGGCTCGTTTGAACCGAAAACCGTCATACTGACACTGTTGGCAATTTCTTCGGCATCCTCGTACATTTCATTACCGGCTCCTGAAGCCAGAATAACGGCAAAAAGAAACGTCATAAGAGTTTTTATGCCGAGAAGAACGAAATACAGAAGCACGAAAAGAATGAGCACTCCGATAACCAGGAAGGTGCAGAGCGATATATTCACTGCCTTGACTTCTGCGGTGAGCCCTCCGGCAATTGTTCCCGAGCTTGCCCTGTTTATTGCAAGTTCATTGCTTCCGAAAATAAGGCACAGACCGTAACCGACAAGACACACAACGTTTACGAAACTGAGGCCTACGGAAAGAATCATACAGATACATGTACCTGCAAGCATAAGAATTCCGCATATCATTGCCCCGCGTCCGGTAATAAATGCAAGACTGGGGTAGAAGGCAGCAACGGCACCGCACATCATCATTGTAAACACAAAGAGAGCGGCAACCACTGACGGAAAATCCGTGTCCCCCTCAAACGAGAGGTCTTTTACGCGCTGTTCCAGATATGAATGTGTAAGTATCGCAGTAATAATAGCGGCAATAAGCGAGATTACAAAAACCGTGGACGCTTTTTTCAATGAAAAGCCGACTGATTCGGATTCATAAGAGACGTATTTCTGCGAGCCCCTTGTGGCATCCCCGTGTGCAAGATAACTCTGAAGCGAGTATGCAAAGAGCATCAGCAGTCCGCCGACCAGAAACAGGGGAAGGTGATATGCCTGCCCGCTCTGCAGGCCGAGAATGGGAACGAAAATATAGGAGGCCACAAAAAACGGTCCCAAGAACCCGACGAATCCGACGAACAGTTTAACAGCCGTTCTGCGCAGATATGTCAGAAATGATAATTCATGCTTACCGGTCATTTTGCAGCCTCCTTTTGGAAGTTAACTGTTTTGTTTTGAAAAGAGGAGTACGAATCAGAGGAAGCTTGCCAGCAAGAGCCAGCTCTTCTTGTCAAGCTTGTTGATATCTTCGATTTCATAGCGGTTATCGTCCGAGTCGCGGATGAGAACCTTTACTTCATCGTAGAATTTCATATCGTTGTGACGGTTGCGGATTGTGAAGGTTGTCGGACCGTGGTCCGTATCGGCAACGATTTTCAGAGGACCGTTCTTGTCGTTGCATTCGTAAACCTTGGTGATTTTCGGAATGAGGTAATAGTCGTTGAAAATCGCTTTCACGGCAGCGGCAGATTCTTCGGTTATATCCGAATAATCGCGTATCATGCCGAGCTCGTGCTCGTCTTTATCGATGAGAGAAATGTAATGATCTCTGTCGGATATGGGGAAGAGGCGGCGCAACTCGACGTTTTCGTAGACGGTTCCGTCGCCCAGAGTGAGCTTTACGTTGAATACGTCGGTAAGCTCGATTTTTATGCTTTTATCAAAAAATACCTGTGACATAATTCATCCCTCCTCAGTCAAAATGGTGCTCGGCCTTTGCAGCCATGAGCTTTTCCGACATAGACTGAATCTCGACAAGTCTGTAATACTTGCCCTTGAGAGCGAGGAGTTCGTCAGGTGAACCGAATTCGATGATTTCGCCCTTGTCAACGACGACAATCTTGTTTGCACGGCTCAGAGTTGAGAGACGGTGTGCAATCATGATCGTAGTTCTGCCGGAAATCAGTCGTTCGATGGCTTCCTGAATCAGATGCTCGGTTTCGGAGTCAACCGATGCCGTTGCTTCGTCGAATACGAGGATGGACGGATTGCGAAGAACCGCGCGGGCTATTGAAACTCTCTGGCGCTCACCGCCGGAAAGACCTACGCCGCGTTCGCCGAGCACTGCGTCGTAACCGTCAGGCTGACGTACGATGAATTCGTGGGCATTTGCGATATCCGCCGCCTTGAGAACGCGCTCAACGGGGCAGTCATCGATGCCGTAAGCGATATTGTTGAATATTGTATCGTGGAACATAAGCGGTTCCTGCTGAACGAAGCCAATCTGTCCGCGGTAATACTGCATATCAATGTCGCGGATGTTTACGCCGTCAAGCAGAATGTCGCCGTCATAGTGGTCGTAATAACGTAAGAAGAGGTTGACAAGCGTTGATTTGCCGGAGCCCGTGGTTCCGACGATACCGACGATGTCGCCGGGCTCGATTGTCAGGTTGATGTTCTTGAGGGTTTTCTTCGTGCGGTCGAAAGAGAAGTTGACGTTCTTGAATTCAATCTTTCCCTTGACCTCGGGAAGCACGTGACCCTTGCCGAAGTCGTGCTCGGGTTCCGCATCGAGGATATCGAGAATGCGTTCCGCCGAGTTCAGGGCGTTCTGGTATGAGTCGTTGAGGTTTGCAAAGAAGTTGACGGGCTCATAGAACATTGAGGCGTATGAAATGAAGGAGGTCAGAATACCTGCGGTCATTGCTTCGCCTGCCACGGTCAGAGTGCCGTCGAGCACCATTTCGCCGCCCAGCCACCAGATTATGACCGAACCGAGACCGATGAAGGTACCGACTGCATTCGGGAAGAGGTGAAGAATCGGGGCTGCCTTTGCTTCTGTATCATACCACTCCTGATTCTTTGAAGCGAAGCGCTTCGTGGCGTTCTTTTCGTTGGTGAACGATTTTACGACACGGATTCCGGGGATTGTATCGGTAAGAACCGAGGTGACCGAGGTCCAGCGTCTCCAGATACGAAGATAGAAGGGACGGATTTTCTGACCGAAAATTCGAGAACCGAAAACTACGAGCGGGACGGGAATGAGAGACAGAAGTGTCAGTCTCCAGTCCATAACGAGCATGATGACGATAATTCCGACAAGCTTGAAGGCCTGAATTACAACCTCCTGCGTAATACGCAGCATAAAGGCCTGAATCGTAGCCGAGTCGCCGCTGATTCTGTTGATGACGGAACCGGTTGAGGTCTTGTCATAGAATCGCATCGGAAGGAACTGCGCCTTTTCGTAAACGTCGTTGCGTATTCTCAGAACGATTCTGTTGCCGACGCGGCGCATCATGGTTCCGCGGATAAAGCTGATGAAATGGTTGACGAACTGGATTGCAACGAGGCAGAGAACGATGAAGATGAGTTCGTCGCGTTTATTGAATTTCAGCGTGCTGTCGATGAGCTGACGGTTGAGTCTCGGGGGAATAAGAGCAATGGCGGTGGTGCACACTGAGAGGAAAATCGATATGAGAAGCTTCGCCCATTCCGGAGTTATGTATTTCATAAGCTTTCCGGCAACGGCTTTCTTGTTTGCGCAGTGGATACATTCCACACCGGGGGACGACAGGGTTCTTCCGCACTTCGGACAGACCGAAAGCTGTTTGCGGTAAACCGCTTCGATGCAGTCGTATGCTTCGTTTACGTCTTCTCCGGCAATGACGGAGTTCAGAAATGCGGCTGCCCCTTCACAGATTGAGTTTACTGTGAAGGTGTAACGGAAAATATTGTTGATATTTCCGTCCTTCATGGTGAGACGCAGAATGGCGTTTCCGTACATTCTCTTGTTGGAGGCTGATTCGATGTCGGCAATTTTGACTCTCTGTCCAACATGCTTCGTTCCGAATTCGTAGGTGAGCAGATCAATGTCGCTGACGAGCAGGGCACTGCGGCAGAATTCGGATTTGATTGAAATTCCCCCGATTACGGCGAAAAGCCAGGGATGGTCAGGGGTTTCAAGGGCTCTGATCGCTTTGGTTTCTTCATCGGTCAGGGTCAGGTTGAGCAAAAGCTTTTTTGCTGTTTCTTTTCCTTCCATAACGCTTTGTACGGCACCGGCAGAATGCTTTTTCTGCCGCGTTACCGGCGGGAGACCGCTGAGGCGGGGGCGAAACGCCCGTACTGATAGCATTGAAAACGGTAAAACAACCCGGATGCACGCTTCAGAGGCAGGTTTGTTTGCAGAATCGGCTGATAAACGAGGATGTCTGTAAGGCGCTTTGGCATCGCACAAACTTAACACGGCAATCCCGATTATATCAGTGATTCCGTAGCATAATTTTAACATCTTGACACAGGAAAGTCAACCCATTTTTGCGCTTTTTATCTTTAGATAAAACAGACGGAGTACGAAGGTGAAATTTGCTTCGTAAAATGTCGAAAAGTGTTGTTTTTTATTTTTAAGTATGGTATAATTTTTATGAATTTCAAAAAGAAAGAGGTCAGCGAAGGATATGGATATCAAAAGTACAGCCGCTCTTGCTTCACAGATTGTTGAAAATACCGCTAAGGTTATTTTCGGAAAGAAAGCCGAAACGGAGCTTATCGTAATGGCTCTGCTTTCAGGTGGACACGTTCTGCTAGACGACATTCCCGGAACAGGTAAAACAACTCTCGCCCGTGCGCTTGCTGTCTCGGTATCGGGGTCTTCAAACCGAATTCAGTTCACACCCGACCTGCTTCCTTCCGATATCACCGGTATCAGCTTTTACAATCAGCAGGAAGGCAGATTCGTTTTCAGAGAGGGACCCGTTTTCACAAACATCCTCATTGCCGATGAAATCAACCGTACCACACCGAGAACCCAGTCAGCTCTTCTTGAGTGCATGGGCGAAGGTCAGGTCACAGTTGACGGCGTGACACGAAAACTTGCAGACCCTTTTCTCGTTCTTGCAACACAGAACCCCGTCGAATCTCAGGGAACCTTCCCGCTTCCCGAAGCCCAGACGGACCGTTTCTTTATAAAACTTAAGCTCGGATATCCCGGGTTTGAGTCGGAGCTCGAAATGATGAACTCCCACGAGGCAGTATCTCCTCTGAACTCACTCGGCTCCGTCTGCACCTGCGCCGACATTGTTGCCGCCCGCGAAGCGATTAATTCAGTCAAGGTTTCGGACTCCGTCCGCAAATACATACTCAGCATCATCACGGAAACCCGTGAAAGCCGCAGCGTCATACTCGGGGTCAGCCCCCGCGGAACTCTCGCGCTTCAGAAAGCCGCCCGTATGCTTGCCGCAATGGACGGCCGCGACTACGTAATTCCGGATGACGTCAAAAAGGCTGCCGTTCCGGTACTCGCACACAGAATTATCACGCACACCCAGAGCACGGTCCGCGTTTCGGACAGCAACGAAAAGGTAATTGAATTTATTCTGGACTCCGTTAAGGCTCCCACAGGGGACTGAGGTCTTTCATGCTGCTGTTTTTTATATCCGCTGCAGCTGCGCTGATAATCGTAATTCTCATACAGAAGTACGTTAACCGCAAGCTGAGCTTCAGGAATATAAAATATTCGGCATATTTTTCGTCGTCGGAAGTCTATGCAGGGGATTACGTATATCTCTATGAAGAGATTTCGAACAACGGAAGTATCCCGGTATCATACATGAAGGCCGACACGGAGCTGCCTGACGGCCTGTCTTTCGTGTTTCTTGAAGATGACACCAAAAAGGCTCAGGAAAAAGTCGGAAAAAAGCAAAAGCCTGCAAAAGGTTTTGTAAGCAGTGCCGGGGTCGTTGAGAAAAAAGAGAAAGCGGCGAATGCCGACACCGTAAGGGGAAACAAGCTGCTTGATAAGAGACACTCAAAGCTGAAAGGAAACGTTCAGTCGCTGTTCGTTCTCACTCCCGGAACGCGAATACGCCGTCGCTGGAGAGTTTACTGCAAAACACGCGGTGAATATACTCTCAAGGGCGTTCTTCTCACCCAGGGAGACCTTCTCGGATTCGATATGCAGAGCAAACGCATCGAGCCGGACGATACGCGCCGCATAAGCGTGACCGTACTGCCGGTTCCGCAGCTGCTTGAAGAGAAATACACCTCTTCGCGCTATCTGTGCGGAGACCTTGTGTCAAAGCTCTGCCCGGTTTCTGACCCGCTGCGTATCTGCGGTTCGAGAGAATATACCTTCGGGGACCCGATGAACCGCATCAACTGGAAATCCACCGCAGTTCACGGCAAGCTCATGGTCAACGTCGAAGAGAAAACCGTCAGATACCGTTTTTCGGTCATTCTCAATATGAATTCAAAAGAGATTGAGTTCAAACCCGACACCCCGTCGGACAGCTGGGCGATTGAAAGAAGCATAATTGCCTGTGCATCCGTTATGGACAGAATAGCTGCAGAGAATATGGCAGTGAAGCTTTATACCAATACTCCCCCGGACGAAAGCAACGGTCTGCATCCGATGGGAGAGGATGAAACGGGCTCACTGATTTCGTGCTCCGACCCATACAAGGGAAAGCGTGATATGATTTTTGCATTGCGCACACTTGCAAAAATGCCGCTGAAAATTTCCCTTCCTGCAGAAAAGTTTTTCGATCATATCGCATCTCACCCCGAACTGTATTCAGAAAACGAAAATCTTGTCATTATCAGCTCATATCTTGATGCAAGAATGGCAAATCTGAGCAAAATTATGGCCGAAAAAGGCGTAAAACTGAGCTTTTATATCACGACTTCACGAAATCTGCTCGGATACGTTCCTTCGGATATCGATGCCTGGTTTCAGGTAATTGAATAATCATTCGCGTTTTATTACGTTTATTTCGGTTAAATCGTGAATTTGCACTCCGGACTTGAATGCCCGGGGTGCCTTTTTTCATTGTTCCGTATGATAATATTTAAGGATAATCGCCAAAAAAATGAATTTTATTATTGACAATCCTGCATAATTGATGTATACTTTTATGCATAATTTTTAAAATATAAGGAGTCGCCTTACCAATGAATGCATATGTTGAAAGCGTTATTGAAAACGTAAGAAAAAAGAATGCCTCTGAGCCTGAATTCATTCAGACCGTTGAAGAGGTTCTTTCATCCCTGTCACCCGTAGTTGACAAACATCCCGAATATGAAAAGGCCGACCTGCTCAACCGCATGGTCAACCCCGAGAGAATGTTCACATTCAGAGTATGCTGGACAGACGATAACGGCGTAGTTCACACCAACACCGGTTACCGCTGCCAGTTCAACGGAGCCATCGGTCCTTACAAGGGCGGACTTCGTTTTGCCCCCAACGTATATCCCGGAATGATGAAGTTCCTCGGCTTTGAGCAGACCTTCAAGAATGCTCTTACAGGTCTTCCCATGGGCGGAGCCAAGGGCGGAGCCGATTTCGATCCCACCGGAAAGTCCGATGCCGAAATCATGCGTTTCTGCCAGAGCTTCATGACTGCTCTCTACCGTTACATCGGTCCCGACGTTGACGTTCCTGCCGGTGATATGGGTGTCGGCGGCCGTGAAATCGGTTTCCTCTACGGTCAGTACAGACGTCTTAAGGGCGTATTTGAAAACGGAGTTCTCACCGGTAAGGGTCAGTCCTACGGCGGATCTCTCATCCGTCCCGAAGCTACCGGTTTCGGAGCCATCTACTACCTCAACGAAGTCCTCAAGCATGAGGGCGAGTCCATCGAGGGCAAGACCATTGCAATCTCCGGCTTCGGAAACGTTGCCTGGGGTATCTGCAAGAAGGCCGCTCAGCTGGGCGCCAAGGTTGTAACTCTTTCCGGTCCCGACGGTTACATCTACGATAAGGACGGTGTTTGCACTGAAGAAAAGATCAAGTACATGCTTGAGATGAGATCTTCCAACCGCAACCGCGTTCAGGACTATGCCGACAAGTTCGGTGTAGAATTCTTCCCCGGTGAGAAGCCCTGGGGTCAGAAGGTTGACATCATTATGCCCGCTGCAATGCAGAACGACGTAAAGATGGAGTCCGCTGAAAAGATTGTTGCCAACAAGATCAAGTACTATATCGAAGTTGCCAACATGCCCACAACAAATGATGCTCTTAACTACCTCAGATCACAGAAGAACATGATCGTTGCTCCTTCCAAGGCTGTCAACGCCGGCGGCGTCGGTGTTTCCGGACTTGAAATGTGCCAGAACTCTGAGAGACTTTCATGGACTGCCGAAGAAGTTGACGTTCAGCTTCACAAGATGATGGAAACCATTCACAGAGTTTCCGCCGAAGCTGCCGCTGAATACGGACTTGGCTACGACCTCGTTGCCGGCGCCAACATCGCAGGCTTCCAGAAGGTCGCCACTGCCATGATCGAGCAGGGAATTTTCTGATCTGTAGTATCATACGCAAAAAGCAGGACGGCCCCGGCCGCCCTGCTTTTTGTATTCGGATATTTTGTTTAGCCGGGGGATATTTCTGTGTTTTTTATGTATTCATTATGTATTTATTATGTATTTATTATGCGAAATTACGAATATTATACGCAATTACGAAAAAAGTGCATTTTTTTAGGTAGTTACGTAAATAAATGCCGCCGACGGCAGTGGGATTACGTAAAGCTGCGAGAGAATGAGGCGTTTACGTAAAGGAATGCCGCCGGCGGCGGTTAGATTACGTAAAAGTGCGGGTAAATGAAGTGTTTACGTAATGAAATGCCGCCGACGGCATTGTGATTACGAAAAAGTGCGGGGAAATGAAGTGTTTACGTAATAAAATGCCGCCGACGGCTTTTTTATTACGTAAATGCAAGCAGTAATAATAATCCTACGTAACGAAAGCGCCGATGCCGTCTGTGGATTACGTAAAAACGAAAAAAATGCCCGTCCAAACGTAAAACAATGCCGCCGACGGC
>DCGL01000089.1:4413-5045 GCA_002314565.1 Clostridiales bacterium UBA1779 | reverse complement strand
TGTTTACGTAATGAAATGCCGCCGGCGGCATTGTGATTACGAAAAAGCGCGGGGAAATGAAGTGTGTACGTAATAAAATGCCACCGGAGGCATTTTTATTACGTAAATGCGAGCAGTAATAATATTCCTACGTAACGAAAGCGCCGGTGCCGTCTGTGGGTTACGTAAAAACGAAAAAATGCCCGCCCGAACGTAAATAAATGCCGCCGACGGCATTTTGATTACGAAAAAGTGCGGTGGAATGAAGTGTTTACGTAATGAAATGCCACCGGCGGCGGTTAGATTACGAAAAAGTGCGTGGAAATGAAGTGTTTACGTAATGAAATGCCGCCGACGGCTTTTTTTTTTACGAAAAGGTAAGCAGTAATAATAATCCTACGTAACGAAAGCGCCGGTGTCGTCTGTGGGTTACGTAAAAACGAAAAAAAAGCCCGCCCGAACGTAAAACAATGCCGCCGACGGCATTGCGATTACGAAAAAGCGCGGGGAAATGAAGTGTTTACGTAATGAAATGCCGCCGGTGGCGGTTAGATTACGAAAAAGTGCGGGGAAATGAAGTGTGTACGTAATAAAATGCCACCGGAGGCATTTTTATTACGTAAATGCGAGCAGTAATAATAATCCTACGTAAC
>DCGL01000089.1:0-4372 GCA_002314565.1 Clostridiales bacterium UBA1779 | reverse complement strand
TCCTACGTAACGAAAGCGCCGGTGCCGTCTGTGGGTTACGTAAAAACGAAAAAAAGCCCGCCAAAACGTAAAGCTTGAGTGGGACGGTAAAAACAGAGAGTTTTATCCGTCCCACACAAAAGCTATTCGCTTGTATCGTCAGAAGTTCATATCGTTCCAGCCCCAGATAAAGCATTCGTCATAACGGACGTAAATGCGATCCTTGGGAATGCCGAGCTCTGAATTGTAGATGCTGCAGATTTCGGCGGTCATTTTGTCGTAGTATTCGCGTTCTGCTTTACCGAAAATCTGGACGTTTATCATAGCGCAAGGCTCGTCGTTCCCCTTAAACCACATGCGCTGTCCGTCTTCGAATGAAAGCATAAGCCAGGATTCGTCTTTCTTCGGGAAAATGGAAATGGCTTTTCCGAGCTTTTGTTTGAGAACGAGTTCCTTTTCAGGGCTGATTTTTGCTGATGTTTTGGTTGAAATATATGGCATGGCGGCCTCCTCGACAATGAAAAGATTATTGCAAATAGTATACAATCAAAACCGGGAAAAGTCAATCATCAGTCCCAAAACACACATATGTCCGTTGTAGTGTTACAATTGATGTGAGACTGGGAAGAGGTAATGCAAGGCAAATTAAGAAGCACAACATCCTTTTTATTATGGCAATGTGTCGCGTGAGCTTTACATAATTGACAAATACACACAGTCCCCCCACACACATATGTCCGTTTACAAAAGTATGTATGATTATATAAATGCTAAAATAAAAGTGTACCAAAACCTAAGGAAACGCTAATAAAAAAGTTTACCACTTCAAAGATATTCTGTATTCTGTTTTGCAAGCAATAATTTTGCAGGAGGATTGGCACCAATGGTAAAGTGCTTTTTAGCGAATGGTAAAATCTTTTTTGACAAACATATTGAATTAATATTTTAAACCGTGATTTGAATAAATTACATAATGTATTTTCTTATTTTGGCTTCAACTTCAGTCGTGGTCAGCGGCTTTGTGTAGTTTTCCATTGTGTATATTATTTCGACACCGGAAAAAATACCTGCGGATTCATAATTGGAAATGCGCTTGAGGGCTTCATTTCTGTACGGGGTATCGTCCATCATACCCAAATGCTCCCAGTACATAATCTTTCCGGTATTTTTGTTCAGAATTGTAAAATCAGGGTGAATAATTCTTCCGCATATTTCCAAAGGGCATTCATATTTATATGGAATTCCTTTTTCGTAAAGAGTATTTGCAATAATCAGTTCTGATTTGGATCGGACAATTTCATTTTTTTGCGTTTTATAGCGCGGGATGTCTTCAGAAATCGGTTTTTTATCATATTCTGAATATTCCCATTCGGCGGCAAATCTTTCCATATCCGGCTGTATCGGTGAAACCAATTGCTTTTTGGACTCGCTTAATTTTGTAAAAACATCCTCAATACCGCATTCTTCAACGTGTTTATCAAAGGAGTCCAGCATTTTCAGCATTTCATTGGCAGTCTCAAGAAATTTTCTGTCGTATTCCATTTGTGCAACAATAACTGCAATATTCCTGTTTTCTTTTTTCAGATATGTCTCTGTGTTATCTTCAGACGAAATTAGCGAATAGTAAAATTTTCCGCTTTTAGACCGATGATACTTCAATATTCCGGAAATGGAACGTTTTTCATTTTTCTCAAGTCTTTTTCGGACTTGTTTAATTTTTGATGATAGCTGATTTCTGTATTCATCGTGAAACCTCAGTAATTCAAAATCACGCATTGCTCCTCCAAAACGGTAATTATTTGTTCATAATTATATCATATATTGGCGATGATGTCAATGAAATATTTGCAAAATAACAATAAAATTACAACAAACGAAAAATTAAATATGAATACACGCGCGTGGCATATTCTGTTTAGTCTGAATTATTCGGTTTGGAATGATTACGTAAATACATGAATTAGGTTCCGTTTTTCGTAACGAAGCCTAATAGATTTGAAATGATTACGTAAGAACATGAATTAGGTTCCGTTTTTCGTAACGAAATCTAATTGATTTGGAATGATTACGAAAGAAGTGAATTTAGCCAGCTTTTTTCGTAATGAATTATAGCCAAAATTGTATTGGTTACGTAAATTTTGAAATTTTGTGATTGTATACGTAACAATGCAATACGAAAAAGGAAAAATTTACGTATAGCGAAAAAATGCGTTCGGTTTTACGTAACGGAACATGGCGAAGAGGGTAATGTTTACGAAAAAAGCAAAATCAAGCAACGTTTTACGTAACGAACCATGGCGAAGAGGGCAATGTTTACGAAAAAAGCAAAATCAAGCAACGTTTTACGTAACGAACCAAAGTAAATAAGATTTTGTTCGTGAACAAAGCGAAAAAAACAATTGCGGGAAATCCTGAGCGAAAAAAACAATTGCGGGAAATCCTGAGCGAAAAACAATTCCGGAAAATCCTGAGCGGAAAAAATAGCGGGAAATCCTGAGCGAAAAACAATAGCGGAAAATCCAGAGCGGAAAAAATAGCGGAAAATCCAGAGCGGAAAAAATAGCGGAAAATCCGGAGCAAAAAAACAATTCCGGAAAATCCTGAGCGAACACACACAATATTATGAAAGTTATGCAAAAGCTCTAATTTTTGTCACTAAATATTGAAAATCACTTTTGAAGATGATATAATATATATTAATAATATAGTACATATGTTTTCCATCCGGAATACAATGTAATAATATCGGAGGCTTTCAGATGAAAAGAGTACTATCGCTTTTACTCGTATGTCTTATGCTGATAACCGTTTTTTGTGCTTGCGGTGAAACCGCGCAGAGTGAAGTTACAACCGAAGCTCTTGCCACGGCTGCGATTACGGAAGGCGGAACGGAAACAGATGTCGTGACGACCGACACGGAAAGACTTACTCCCGACGTCGGTGACGTCAATTTCGGCGGACACGTGTTTCGCGTTCTGACAAGAGGAACCTCATCTTCCACCTGGTATTCCAGAGATATCTATGCCGATACCGTCACCGGTGATATAATCAACGACGCCGTCTTTTCGAGAAACTCCGCAATGGAGCAGAAGTACAACTTCAAGGTCGAGGAGGTCGGCTCAAAGACCCCTGCGGACGATGCTCTGAAGGCACTTTCCGGAGGCGAGGACATATACGATATGTTCTGCTTCAAGGTCCAGGCGGATATCACCTCGTTGCTGCTCAAAGGTTATCTGCGCAATCTCAACAACGTCGAGGCGATGGATCTCGACAGACCGTATTACGATCAGAACAGCCGCGCGGCGTTTACGATTTCAAAGAAGCTGTATCTTGTCACCGGTGATTTGCTCACAATGGACAACGATGCGACGAGATGCGTTATGTTCAACAAGAACATGTTCACCGAATTCAATATTGAAGGCATAATCGGAGGAACACTGTACGAAAAAATGCAGGACAAAAAGTGGACTCTTGATATGCTGACCACCTGCGCGAAGACGGTTTCCAAGGACCTCAACGGAAACGGAGTCTGGGAAATCACCGACCAGTACGGTATGGTGTCCGAGCAGTTCAACGTCCTGGCACTTTACAATGCATCGGGACGACTGACTTATGAGAAGGACTCGGATGACGTCCCGTATCTTGCCTGCAATACGGAAGACGGACTTGCCGTTTTTTCCAAGGTTATCACCCTGCTAAATGACAGCAGCTACTGCCGCCATTATTCGAACGCTTACAACGAAGCAATTCCCCAGTTCAAGGAAGGTCTGGTGCTTTTCTATCCCGCTCAGCTTGCAGACGTTCCCCTGCTTCGCGAAATGGACTTTGATTTCGGAATTCTTCCGCTTCCGATGTATGATGAGAACCAGGACGGATATCACAGTCCCGTAACTACTTACGGCTGCAACTGCATCGCCATCCCGACCTCCGTACAGGACGTCGACAGAGCGGCGAAGATTATCGAAATCCTTTCCTGCGAATCAATGTACGTTCTGACTCCTGCTTACTATGAACTTAACCTCAAATACAAGCTCGCCAGAGATATGGAATCCTCGCCTTCAATCGACGTCATTCTCGGAACCGCCGTGTTCGACCTCGGCTATATGTGGAAATGGGGAGGAATTTACTCGGTTATTACCAACGCGTTCAACAACAACACTCCCGACCTGTCTTCTCAGCTCAAGAGTATTGAAAAACTTGCAAAGAACGAAATCAAGAAAAACGTCGCCGATATAGAGGCGATTGTCAACTGACAGATAAAAGGGCAGGAGCCCGAAAATCAATATCACAGCAGAGCCGGAACGATGGGTTCCGGCTTTGTTTTATACTTGATAAAAAGCTGACAATATGGTAAAATAATACGCATAAAAAGGTAATGTCAACCATTTTTCGC
>DCGL01000016.1 GCA_002314565.1 Clostridiales bacterium UBA1779 | reverse complement strand
GAGTTATCGTAATTTCGGGTTCGGTCTGAGGTTCAGTCTGAACGTGTGTGACTGACTGTGTCAGATCGGAAGGGTAGAGAGAATTGTATGTTTCAAACGCCTCTTCGGCTTTTTCGATGAAATCAAGAGTGTCTTTTTCGGCTTTGGTCAGGTCTTTTTCACCGTCAGTGTAAAGCGACAAGGCGTAATTTTCACCGCCGTATACGGCGGCCCATACCAGATCCCAGTCGTTGAATTCGCGGAAAAACTCATTCAGCATACATGCCCCGAGCTTTATACTTACTTCAGGAGTGTATCTGAGCCGAGGGTCGGTTCTCTCACCGCTGAGTGCGGCGAGATAAACGAATTCGTCCTCTGTGAACATACAGAGTCCCGCCCTGCCTTTTTCTTCATCCGCCTTTGATGCGTCGAAGTCTGAACTGACCTTGATCAGCGCCGACAGCGCTGCCTTCGGCAAGCCGTATCCGGATGCCGCCGCCTCAATTTCAGCGGCATATTTATCCGGGTATTTTTCGCGCCTGTATTTGTCAGCCAGCTTTGAATACAGAAAGCCTCCGCCGACCGACAGCGCCGCAATAATTATTATCAGTAAGGTGTTTATCAGTTTCTTTTTCATAGTGTTTCCTTAGGATGAGGTGACAGTGGAAGGTGGCGTGCCGGGGGACGGTTCTTTTGTCATCTCGGCAAAACAGTCAGATGACAAGGGATGACAAGGGACGGTTCTTTTGTCATCTTTTTTTACGCAATTTCGCGCTTTCGTGCGGGCTTGGTTCCGCGCGAGCCCATGGTCGGCTTCTGATTTGCAAAAAGCATCTTTTGCAAATCACCGTTTGAAAAAGGCCCGCGTCCTTATGGAAAATCCGCCTCATATGTAAAGCAGAAAGCACAATTCAGTATGCCATTTATCGAAACCGATACTGCTTTCTGCTTTACGGCGGATTTTCTGCCGATTCTGTAGAACTCGCCCTTCGGCTCAGACAGGGCTGCGAATCGGAGCCGCGGTCCTTTTTCTGCACTGAATCCTCAAATGGGTTCTCACAGAACCAAGTCCGCCCGAAAGCTATGATTCGTGTTAATGTTTCAGCCGCACAGATTATTGATAATTTCTGCCGCGGAATTTTTCAGTTTTTCGAGGCTTCCGTCGTTTACAAGGGTCACGTCTGCTTTTTCGCTGAAAAAAGCGTCGTCGGGGGCAGCGGCAAGTCTTGCTTCAAGTGCTTCGGCGGGAAGCATATCCCGTTCGGACAGTCTTTCAAGTCTCGTTTTCGGGTCTGCGAGCAAGGCAAGCGTCATGTCGCATATTTTATGCATTCCTGCCTGGAAGAGAAGAGGAGCATCAATTACGGCGCATTTTACGGGAGTGCTCTGATTTCTGAGCGCCTCAAGCTTTGACAAAACGTATTCCGTCACATATCTGTGCGAGATTTCGTTTAGTTTGAGGAGCTTTTCCTTTGCTTCCGGACTTTCATTGAAAACCACGGATGCCAGTGCCCGCCTGTCAAGTGAGCCGTCGGTTTTAAGAATTTTCGTTCCGAAATTTTCGTCAAGCGAGAGCTCCTGAGTGCAGGCGCTTGGTTTATCCGTGAGTTCGTGATAAATCGCGTCGCAATCGAGTATCTCGCAGCCAAGCCCGGACAGATATCCGCAGAACACGCTTTTGCCGGCTCCGCTCGGTCCGGTAACCCCCAATATCTTCATCGGGAACACTCCCCTAAAATACAAAATATAGATATATTATTATATCATAAAAAGAATACTATTACAATAATTATTTATTCGAATGATATGGAGTGAGAATTGAAAAGTAAAATTTCACTTCAAAGAGGAAAAAAGTTGAATTTCGTCTGCGGTTTGCATTGTTTTTTGAAAAGCAACTCAAAAACAATGACTGTATTTTTGCGGGTGGCATTGTTTTTGAAACAATCTGTTAAAAACAATGTTTGTATTTTTTGTAAGAGCATTGTTTTGAAAACCCACTTGAAAATACAATGCCGAGATGTTTCTTGCCAGCATTGGATATAAAAAAACAAAAGAAAAACAATGCCGGAAATATTCAGCTTGGCATTGTTTTTGAAACAATCTGTTAAAAACAATGTTTGCATTTTTTGTGAGAGCATTGTTTTGAAAACCCACTTGAAAAAACAATGCTGAGATGTTTCTTGCCAGCATTGGATTTATATAAAGCAAAGGAAAACAATGCCGAGATGTTTCTTGTCGGCATTGGATTTAAAAAAACAAAAGAAAAACAATGCCGTAAATAATCAGCTTGGCATTGTTTTTGAAACAATCTGTAAAAACAATGCCGGATGACAAAATTCCCCGACGAAAGTCGGATGGCCCACGGTCATCTGAAAAATGCATTTTTTAATATATACAATAAAAAATGTTGACAAATCGTCAACTGTGTTGTATAATTCAACAGTCATCGAATAGAGGATGCGTAAAAGATGAGTAAGGATACAGAGTCCGGCCGGGACAGAGAAGTATTCCCAAAGGCTTAACGCCGAAATCCGGGGTGCCGTGGCAGGCGCTGGATTGGGACGCAGTGAAAGACGCTGCGGACTGTCGCGAAAGCGGAGAGCTAAGGGGTGGCGGGTACAATAAAATCTTTTAAGATTTTCGGTATGCCGCGGTCCGTTCCGCTCATGCCGGATTTTTCTTTTATTGAGCAATATTTCAGTCAAAGAATTTTCAAATCACATATCGAAAAAAATATAAATACCGAAAGGAATAAAACAATGAAAAAAATCACAGCCATCGTTCTTGCAGTCGTTATGCTGCTCGCTTCAGTTCTTTTCACTTCATGCGGAAATGAAGTATCCCCTGAGAAGGACCTTGATAATATCAAAGCTGCCGGCAAGCTGGTTGTCGGTATGGAATGTGCTTATGCTCCTTACAACTGGGCACAGACAAGTTCATCCGATCTCACGGTTGCCCTTGAAAACGGCACCTACGCCGACGGATACGACGTTCAGATTGCAAAGAAAATTGCCGAAGCTCTCGGCGTCGAGCTCGTTATCGTTCCCACAGAATGGGACGGCCTGATTCCCTCACTTCAGAGCGGTTCAATCGACATGATTATTGCCGGTATGAGCCCCACAGCCGACAGAAAGCTCACAATCGATTTCTCTGACACGTATTTCGACAGCAATCTCGTTATCGTTACAAAGAAGGATGGAGCCTATGCTTCAGCCACCGATCTTGCAGGCTTCAGCGGAGCCAAGATCACAGCTCAGCTCAACACCTTCCACTATGACGTCGTTGACCAGATTGCAGGAGTCCAGAAGCAGACAGCTCTGCAGGACTTCGCAGCTCTTATCCAGGCTCTCGAAAGCGGAGCCATTGACGGTTACGTCTGCGAAAAGCCCGGTGCAGTATCTGCCGTAGCTTCAAACTCAGCCTTTACCTACGTTGAATTTGCCGATGGCAAGGGCTTTACCTGTGACCCTGCTGAATCTTCAATTTCAGTCGGTCTGCGCAAGGGAAGCTCCCTTACAGCCGAAGTCAACAAGGTTATCGCCGGACTTGACAAGGATGCCAAGGAAGCCCTTATGAATGCCGCTATCGAACGTCAGCCCGTCGAAGGTTGATAAACTCCTTCTTAACAAGAAAAAATTCAACCGGGATGGAAAAGGCGCACGGTTTTCACGACTGAAGACTGCCGCAGAATCGTCATCCCGGTTGACTGACTTAAAAACTTCACAGAAAGATACACAATTATGGACTTTTTTCAGTGGATTCTGAGACTTCTCAGAGAGTACTGGCCTCAGTTTCTCAAGGGAACCGGCTATACGATGGCAATGGCACTTGTCGGTACCTTCGTCGGCTTTGCCATCGGTCTGCTCATAGCAATAGTAAAGACCGTTCCCGTAAAGCCTTCTGACAGCATATTCAAAAAAGGACTGATGAAGGTTGTCAATTTCCTTCTGAACGTTTACATTGAGCTTATACGCGGAACTCCTATGATGGTTCAGGCTCTGATTATCCATTACAGCGTATTCCAGCGCATCAATATGCCATCAATGCTTTCCGCTCTGATAATTATTTCGGTTAATACCGGAGCTTATATGGCGGAAATCGTCCGCGGAGGAATCATTTCCGTCAGCGCGGGTCAGACAGAAGGAGCCGTTGCCATCGGAATGACTCATATGCAGACAATGACAAATGTCATTCTGCCTCAGGCTGTCCGCAACATCATGCCCTCAATCGGCAATGAGTTCGTTGTAAACATCAAGGACAGCTCCGTCCTCAGCGTTATTTCCATTACGGAACTTATGTTCTCAGCCAAGCAGGCAGGAGGAACCTACTTCCAGTTCGTTCCCGCCTACGTAATCTGCGCGGCAATTTATTTCGTTCTTACGTTCTCTGTCACGAGAATTCTCAGACTCTGCGAAAAGTGGATGGACGGCAGCGACAGCTACGTAATCTGCGGATCACAGTCTGATTCACAGGCAGAAATTCATATCAAGAAGGAGAAGCACATAAATGACGCAATCGATAATTGAGCTTCGCCATCTGAGAAAAAATTTCGGAGCAAACAAGGTTCTTGAGGATATTAACATCAGCGTCGGAAAAGGTGAGGTCGTGTCTGTAATCGGCTCATCCGGTTCAGGAAAGAGCACGATGCTTCGCTGTATCAATCTGCTCTGCGAGCCGACTGACGGTGAAATCCTTTACCACGGTGAAAATATTCTTTCAAAAAAGTTTGCTCTTCGCAAATACCGAGCAAACGTCGGTATGGTTTTTCAGTCCTTCAATCTTTTTGAAAATATGACCGTTCTGGGTAATTGCACGGTAGGTCAGGTCAAGGTTCTTCACCGCACAAGAGCCGAGGCTGAAAAAATCGCAATAGAGAATCTTGAAAGAGTCGGTATGGGCAAGTATATCTATGCAAAGCCGAAGCAGCTGTCCGGAGGACAGAAGCAGAGAGTGGCAATTGCCCGCACACTTTCAATGAACCCTGAAGTTATTCTGTTTGACGAGCCGACCTCCGCACTCGACCCCGAAATGGTCGGTGAGGTTCTCACCGTTATCAAAAACTTAGCGAAATCCGGTTTTACCATGATAGTCGTAACCCACGAAATGGCCTTTGCACGCGACGTGTCTTCGCGCGTGATTTTTATGGACAAGGGCGTCATTGCCGAAGAGGGAACACCCGAAGAGCTGTTCGGAAATCCGAAACAGCAGCGTACGCGTGAATTCCTTTCGCGTTTCATTGAAGGTTAATCCAAACAACTCACAGCCCTGCGTGCGCGCAGGGCTGTATTTCTGTGTATTCTAAAAATAAATGCCCAAAGCCCGGGATTTGTGGTATAATAAACTAAAATGACAGCGGTCAGTATATCCTCGGAACGTCACATTCCCCCAAAAAAGGATATCAGATTGGAAGATAAATTTTTCAATTACGGCTTTTGCCGGCTGAACACCGGCAATTATGCTTCGCGAAAACCTGCCCAAAACAAAACGGAAGGATACTTTTGATTTGCAAAAGCCAAGGTAGGAAGTTTGAAACAAAATAACCACT
>DCGL01000170.1 GCA_002314565.1 Clostridiales bacterium UBA1779 | reverse complement strand
AAATTTTATTAAAAGCGAAAGTTACTAACCCGTTTCATAACCCCGTTGGTGCCTTTCGCAGAAAGGCAGATTATAAAAATGTTCGTCATCTCTTCTTCCTTCATAGTACAGCCGCTGTTTTCTACGTAAATCAGGCGGCAGCCCTCTTCTTCGTCGAAGCTAATACGTATGTCAACGCCGTCACCGTACTTTATGGCATTTTCCATAACGTTCTGAATGACCTCAATCAGACGGTCGCGGTCGGCTTTGAGCAGGCAGTCGGAATATTTGTCAATTACGAAATCAGTATGCAGCAGAGGAAGTCTGTCCGAATAATAGGCCCTGATTTTGTCGATTACCGAAGACAGATAAATTTCGCCCACAGTGACGTCAAACTCAAGGAAGTCCTCCCTGGCCGCAGCGGCTATATCGCTTACATAGTGCCGGATTTGTTCGGAATTCGCCAGAATTGCATCATAGGCCTCCTTCTTCTTCTCATCACTGTCATATAGGTTCTCTGACAGAGCCCTGTCGTACAGTTCGATTGCGGAAAGAGGAGTTTTAATATCGTGAGACAGCGACAAAATCAGAGTTTTCCGCTCGCGCTGCAACTCGATTTCGTGAACGCGCGTGCGCTCCAGCTTATCGCGGAGCATATTGACGCCCCAGAGAAAACGTCCGAAATAGCGGCTTTTGTCCTCCTTTACGGGAACCGAAAGATTGCCGCTTGCAAGGTCTGCTGTCAGGCTGTTCATCGAAGCAAAGGGCTTCAGAACCTTGACCCCGATATACAGAAAGAGGCCGAGAGTCACAAGCAGCAAAAGGGCAAAGGACGCGTTGATGAAAACGATGGCAAGCGGGGATGAGGCAGTTTCGTATTCAAATCTGTAAAGAGTGCCGCCAACGTTCAGTACGAGATAATCGCTGTTGCAGATTTCGTCCGGATTGTAAACGCTGACACGCGTGATTGTTGAATAATCTTCAGGATTAATATCACTGAGCTGCTCTTTTTCAAGCCGGAACGCAATACGTGAGGCTTCAACGCGCCAGACGGCGCCTGAATTGTTATCTGACAGAGAAAACCACAGTATATTTGCCGTCGCACAAAGCAACAGCTCAAATATCAGAACAAGTATCGCAAAGCGTCTGAACTTACTCATAGCGGTATCCTACGCCCCAGACGGTGAGGATGTGCTGAGGCTTTTTGGGGTCGTCTTCAATTTTGTCGCGCAGCCAGGTGACGTGAACGGCAAGAGTGTGAAGCTCCGACTCGCTGCAGGAACCCCAGATGCGGCTGAACAGAAATTCCTTTTTCAGAGTCTGGCCGCGGTTTTCCATCAGCATTTTTATAAGGTCGAATTCTTTCTGGGTCACGTCCTTTCGGACTCCTTTTACGTACATCGCCTTCGCGGGAATATCCAGACGGACGTCGCCGATAACCAGTTCATCCTGTGCGTATTTTCTCTTGAAAATTCCGCGGATTTTTGCAAGCAGTATGTCAATGTCAACGGGTTTTTCGATGTAATCGTCGGCGCCGAGTTCAAGCCCTTTGAGCTTGTCCTCTTTTTCGGTACGGGCGCTGGCGATGATTATGCTTGCGTTTGAGGTCTCGCGGATTTTCGAGCAGACTGCGTAGCCGCTCATTCCGGGCAGCATCAGATCGAGCACGACAAGACGCGCACCGTCGGTTTCAAAGAAATCGACTGCTTCTTCCCCGCTCGTACAGAGCTTTACACTGTACTTTTCACGTTCGAGGAAGTCGCGCATAAGCTGTCCTATCTGGCGGTTGTCCTCAACTATCATTACATCGGTCATATTATTCTCCCAAGCGTGTGGGGACAAACGGAGGTCCCCGGATTTCTGCAACTGTGTTATATTATTACTTATGATAAACGTCAAGTGTCATAGGAACGTAATAGCCTTCGTACAAAGCGCTGTATTTAACCTTTGACGCAGTTGAGAATGACGAATATCCGCCGTTTCGAAGAGCAAGACCTGCTCCCTGTTCAATTACGGTAATCGTTCCGCCCGTAACGTTTCCGTTTGCATCTCTGGTCACTTCGTTGGATACTACGAGACGGCAATGCGAATTTTTCGTATATTTTCTCATCATTACGTAATCTCCGGGTTCAAGCAGCGCATAGCAGTCGTACATCTTCTGCTTTCCGTTTCCTTCGGTAATCGGCTGAGTCTTTACGTTGAACTCGTCACGGTCTGCAGGTATTGTCACCTCATAATCGCCGAGCTTTGAAACCCCGTAGCCTGTGTAAAGCGGTGAGAGATAGCTTGAAATCTGGTCAACGGCATCAGACAGCATATATGATATTTTCGGGTCGGCAACTGCCAGTGCCTGAGCAAGTGCACTGGTGCAGTTATTATCAACGGTTGAGACCGATGAGCCGAGATAAATACCGTCAACGATGAGCTTTTTGAATTCTTCAAGCGTTCCGCGGTTGGAACCGTAAGGAAGTCCCGCCTGTGTCGTAAAAGCCTGTGATACGTAATCGGCGCCGCTGTGCTTTACGTTATAAGCGGGTTTCCATAAGAAGGTCGCCATCTCATTCATAGTGAAGATGGCCTTTTCTCTGAGAGAAAGCGAGGCAAGCGGATCCGTCGCGGCCTGTTCTGCCTTTACGGTATATTCGCCGAGAGACAGACTTATGCTGAAATCACCGGCCTTGTATTCAACGCTGCCGCCACGGGTTGAAGCCGATACGTTGATAATTCCGGTTTTTGAAACCGAAATTCCGTCACCCGACGCCGTCACGCTGATTTTTTCACCTGCACTCAGCGGCAGCGTGTATGCCGCAACGCTCTTTCCGTCAGGAGTAACGCTGTCACCTGAGGCAAGAGCTTTACCCTTGACCCCAAGAACTACGATTGAAGCGACAGCCGTCTCTGTCCCGAACATTCTTGCGAGAGTATTTTCGGCAATGTCACGGCCGAGTACATTATAGCCGGTCTGGGACAGAAGGAGATTGTCTTTTGCCGCAAGTCCGTTTGAAATATTCGCTTCTTCGGCAGCAAGTGAGCCGATGAAAATATTGTCGCGGTAATTGTGAAGCGAGAAAGCCGCCACTCTCGGACCGTCAAGCTGAACGAGCAGAGTGTCGTAGCTTCTCTCGTTTGAACGGCTTGAACGGCAGGGGACAATTGCACAGAAATCGAAGGGGCGCAGCTCTTCGAAAGCATCGATGATTCCGAGAATCATATCGGCATACTCTGCAGCGTCCGCATCGTGGTCGTTTTCACCGCCGAGATAGCAAAGACCGAAACGTCTGATTTCATATTCCGAACCGTCAGCTTCGATTTTTTCCAAGCCGGTTTTCAGGCCTTCAACAGCCGCCTTCAGGTTCTCGCTGCCCGTAAGCCACTCCTCCATTTTTGAATTGCAAACCGCAATTACGTTGGCAATAACCTTCTCTCCGGTGCTTCCGTTCCAGGTTTTGGCAAAAGAAGGTAAAAATCCACCGCACTTGAGGCACTTTTTCACGCCGGAGTTAAACGAATTTGAAGTATATAAAACTCCTTCCAAAGGCTTGTCGGCTTCCGTCGCATCCCCATAATCCAGGGTTGCGTTGGGTCCTCCTGCCATTATGAGATAAAGGGACTGAGCCGGAACGATACGGTTGATAACAAGAGTATCGACGACCGCTCCGTTGACCTTTGCGGTCAGAGTAACCGGTTCAGAGGAAAGCTTCCTTGTAAGAAAATAACCGTTGTCTTCGATATATACGGTGAAAATATCGCTGGATTCATATTGGAATTTTTCACCGGCCTTCAGCTCGTAATCAGGAACGAAAGGAAGATTGTCGCCGTATTGGTATTCGCTTTCGCTTCCGCCCTGAACGAAAGTAATGGAGTATTGGTACTTTTTCTCTTCGCCGGAAGCTGCTGACGTGAATTCTATGCTTGCTGCGGCCGTTCCGCTGCTTCGGACGCACGAATCCTGCTTAATCTCAGCGTTTTCAACGTCAACTGAAACGACAGGTATGCGCGGGTTTCCGAGAGGGACAGTCACCTCATAATCATATACCCCGTCCTCGACTGCAATCGGGAAATAGCCTGCGTCAAGTTTTATTTCACCGATAGGCGCCGGCTCCGGTTTTACTTCGGCGTCACTGTCACCGCAGGAGAACGCCGGTAAAACAATCGCTGCAATCAGAATAAGCACTGATATTCTAAAAAGTATCTTTTTCATATATTGTCCTTCTGCCCCAAAGGCGCATTTAGATGATTAATTATATCATTTTTTGATAAAATTGG
>DCGL01000161.1 GCA_002314565.1 Clostridiales bacterium UBA1779 | reverse complement strand
TCCGCTGCGGCCGGCTCCGGCAAAACCGCGACGCTGACCCAGCGCATAATATCTCTGATTCTTGACCCGGACAATCCTGCCGACATCTCCGAGATGCTGATTGTGACGTTCACAAGAAAAGCCGCCGCAGAGCTGAGACAGAGAATCACAAACGCCCTCAACAGCGCGCTCGCCGATGACCCGGGCAATCTGCGCCTGTCGAAGCAGCTCACCTCAGCCGGAGCGGCGCAGATATGTACGATAGACTCGTACTATCTGAGCCTTGTCAGAGAGAACTTTCAGCGTCTCGGACTTCCCTCGTCTTTCCGTATGGCAGACGAAGCGGAAAGCGCGGCTCTTGCGCTTGAAACGGCGAATAAAATAATCGAAAACAAGTACGAAAACGACCCGGACTTTCCCCATCTTGCCGACACTCTGACCACTGCCCGCAGTGAAGAGGAGCTTGCCGACCTGCTGATTTTTCTCTGCACTGCGGCGAATTCCCTGCCCGGCGGCATTTCCGCCGTAAAGCACAGTGCCGAACTGTTTGAAGCGGAGTCCGAAAACGATTTCTGGCAGTCAAGAACGGGTAAAATCGCCCGCAGTCTCGTTTCCCGGAAGATTTCCTGCGCCGTTGACTCTCTGGGCTTTGCAATTGAAACGGCCGGGACTCACGGCGAATGCGAGCCCTACATCCCCGCACTTACGTCGGATTTTGAAACCGTCAGCGCGCTTGCAGCCTGCCTGGATTCAGGCGCTTCATACTCTGAATTCCGTAGGGTTCTTATGGACTACGCCCCTATGAAGCTCGGAAGCGTCAAAAGAGGCTGCGGAAACGAATTCACCGAAGCGGTAAAAGAAAGCCGCAATGAAGTTAAAGATACTCTCAAAGCTCTTAAAGAAGAGGAGTTCGCCCTTTCTGCCGAAGCTCTTTCCCGAGCTATGCTTGAAACGTCAAAAATCAGCTTCGAGCTGGCCTCGGTTCTTGAGGACTTCAATTCAGCTTTTATCGACGCCAAAAACAAGCGCATGATCTGCGACTTCAGCGACCTCGGAAGACTGACGCTGTCACTGCTTGACGACGGAAACGGCGGACCGTCTGACATTGCCCTTGAAGAAAGAAATAAGTATTCTCATATTTTCGTTGACGAATACCAGGATACATCTGAATTTCAGGACAGAATTTTCAATCTTATTGCCCGCACGGACAATCTCTTCATAGTCGGAGACGTAAAGCAGAGCATTTATTCCTTCCGCGGTGCCCAGCCCGACGTTTTTGCTTCGTACAGAAACAGATGGAAGCTGCTCGCGGACTCTTCTGAACACGAGCCCGGCTCGATTTATATGTCCGAAAACTTCCGCTGCTCACAGGCTGTTATTGACTTTACCAATTACGTCTGCGGCAGGCTTTTCACCGAAGCCGAACAGGACGCCCCCATTGGCGGAGGCATCGGTTACAGACGTGAGGACGACCTGATTTACAAGGGAAAGTCCCCCACGCTTGCCCCCGTCGGAATTTATCTCTGCGAAGGTCTTCCGAAGCCGGAGTCCGAAACTGACGAACTGCCGAAGAACCTCACAGACGGAAGCGAGACGGAAATCGACTGTATCGTCAGAAAAATATATGAAATTGCCAAAAGACGCGGCTGCCCTGAAACCGGCAGACTTGCATACGAAGATATTGCGGTTCTTGCAAGGAACTCCACCGTTCTCTCAAAGCTTGCCGACCGCCTGACTAAAGAAGGAATCCCCTTCTGCAACAATGCGGCAAGCAACCTTTTCGACAACCCCGAGGTTGAACTGTTTTACTCCATACTCTGCTCCGTAGACAATCCCATGAGGGACGTTCATCTTGCGGGAGCACTGCGCTCGCCCGTATTCGGCTTTACTCTGACCGACCTGCTTGACGCAAGACTGTCAGACAGAAAATCCACTCTTTGGGAAGCGATTAAGGCTTATCCCGTGTGTGAAGACCCGGATCCGCTTCTTTCAAAGAAATGCTCTGACGCCGTTACCCGTCTTTCGGATTTCAGACGGCTTTCCGAAGAGCTCCCAATTGACAGATTCATACGGCTGATATGGAAGGAAACCGGAGCCATCGGATATTCGGGCTCCTCAAAATCCACAAAAAACCAGACTGCTTTTGACAGACAGAGCAACCTGCGCCGTCTGTACGATTTCGCAAGACAGTATCAGACCTCGGGCTACAGAACTCTGCACGACTTTGTAAAATACGTTGCGGATATTCTTGAGAACGGCACGAAGGTTGATATTGCTCCCGCTTCCGCAGCCGGAGCCGTCAGCCTCATGACCGTTCACAAATCAAAGGGACTTGAATTCCCGGCAGTCATTCTTGCCGGAGCATCATCGCGCTTCAATAAGCGCGACGCGTATAACCAGAACGTTTTCTGCCGCCGTGACGGCATAGGTTTTGTAAGCAAGCTGACGGATCCTACGGGACTCTGCGTTCAGGAAACGCCTATGCGCATTGCCGTCAGCGATCAGCTTTCCGTTCTGTCCAGCGAGGAAGAAATAAGAATTCTATACGTTGCCTTCACGAGAGCCCGCGAAGAATTGTATATAACGGCACACGGTCCCGCTGAGTTTTCTGATAATCTTCTTGAAAAAGCAGAAGAAAGACGCAGCCGTTCGCTCTCAGTATTTCAGGGAAACAGCTGGATAGAGTGGATTGCATTTGCTCTCGCCGGTCTTGACCCCGTAAAGGCAGATGGATTCTTCAGAATAAACCCTGTCATTCCGGAAAAAATTGACGTATCCGGAAAGACCGATGGGAACGCAGAAGAACAAACATCCGAAGAAAACGGTGAAGAAACCGCGGCAAAAACTGACGGAAAAACCGATGAAAATCCAAACGGTATCAACGGCGAAACTATCGCAGAAAAACCGAAATCCGAAGAAGTGTCTGACAACGAAGCCGAAAAAGAAAATTTCCGTATCAGAAAAGAAGCTGCCCTTGAGAAAATGAAAAAGGCTCTGTCCTTCGAATACGGTTACAAAGACGAGGCCTCGATTCCGGCAAAGCTCTCGGTTTCAAGACTTTATCCCGATCTGCTCAGCGATGCTGAAAACGACGGAACCACTGCCGTTCTCGACGAGCCCGATGACGATATTACTCCTTCATTTATGTCCGATGAGGACGGCACGGCTACTGCCGCCGAAAAGGGCACCGCAACGCATATGTTCTTGCAGTTCTGCGACTTTTCAAAGCTCGACGGCACCGATGCCGCAACGGAGCGCGAAATTCAGCGTCTTGTCGACCTGAAATTCCTGCCTGCCCGTTCCGCCCCGCTTATCCGCCGTTTCGAGCTCACCCGTTTTGCCCGCTCATCTTTCTTCTCGCTGCTTTCAGGATGCACAAAGTGTGAACGCGAGCGCCGCTTCAACATTATGCTGCCCGCCTCCGATTTCACAAGCGACCCATCCCTCAAAGCAAGACTAAAAGGCCAAAAGGTTCTCGTCCAGGGTGTCTTCGACCTCGTCCTTGAAACCGTCTCCGGCGAGCTCATACTCTGCGACTATAAAACGGACCGCATTCCCCGCGACCTTCTTGCGTCCGAAGATGCTGTCTGCGATTTTCTGCGCTCCCGCCATCTCTCTCAACTCAGTTACTACTCAAAAGCCGTCGAGCAGCTTTTCGGCCGTTCTCCCGACAAAATTCTTCTCTTCCCGCTCGCCTACGGCGAAGCGGTTCAGATAATGTAGCTTTTTGTGTACCCTGGCACGCTCCCCCGACTCGCTACCGGATTCAGCACAAAACCACCCCCGCGCCGTGGCACGGGGGTGGTTTCATTATTAATCTATATCCTCATTGAGCACTTTTGCGCGTTCGTTAAGGCTGTCGGGATGTTCGACAAGTTTTTTGAAGATTTTGAACGCAGATGCGAAATAGAAACCGTCGCATATACGTTCGTCGGTTACTGCCTTCAGTTCGATATAACGGTGACGGCAGAGGTTTCCCTTGCGGTCATAGTCATATTCTGTCTTCTTCGTTCCGTATGACAGGAACACGGGAAGATTGCCGAAGTCGTAAATGTGATGATAAATCGGTCTGATTCCGAGGGAACCCATACTGGTGATTATCATCGAGCCGTGGAACGGTGAAACCTCAAGCAGAGATTTCGGAAGATGTCCGTTGTAATCAAGACATCTGAGAATCCACACGAGAAAACGAAGCAGGAATCTGGGAATCTTATTGAAAGCTCCCGCAACCCTGTCGAAAGCAGTGGGCTTGTCAAGAGCCTCAAGTGCTGCCGTCGCCGTATCGTTGAATTTGCGATAAACATCGTCAAGACTGTCCGTCGGATCGAACTTGACTTTGATTACCGTGTCGGGAGCATCGACTGACATCTCCCTTTTGATAACCATCACGAAAACGATTTCGTTTCGTGCATACACCGTCTGACCGCTGATAAACCGGTTGATTCCCGGCCTCTCCGCAATTGTCCTCAGATAAGCTGTCAGCAAGACGTGAAGAATAGTGAAATTCTTCATACCTGCATTGACTTTCTGCCGGCAGATTTCCTCTGCCCTGCCAACTTCGATACGGTCGTAAAAGGTGTTCTGCGCATCGCTGCGCTTCGGCATTATGAAGCTCATAACGCGGTTCATAGGCTGCAGTGTACGCAGCTTTCTGCCGTCTGAGCGGTCGCCGAAACGTTTTTTCCTTTTGCGGTAGGCAAGCGGATTTTCCTCGGCAGCCGTGACTGTTACGTCAGTCTTTTCATCGGCCGTCTTTACCTCCTCGGAAAAAACGTCATTTCCGTTTTCCATTGTGTCACCACCTTTCTGTCGGGGGTATCGTATCCCTGACTGCGTAATTATACAACAACAAAGTCCATTTTGCAAGTTTTTTATTGAATGATTTCATATATTATGATATACTTAAATATTAGTAAAACAATTCTTAATAATAGCAGGGTATTCTGAATTGCAAATATTGTGATTCATAATAAAAGCCCGATATGATGTATTTTTTCCGCTTTGATGAGTGCTCTTTTTATAAAAATGTTTTCGTTTCGATTCAAAATGAAAGGAGCTGCACGATTTCCGCAATTGCGCAGCTGAAGAATAACATATGAAACCTGAAGTAAATATTTATACGGACGGCGCCTGCCGTTACAATCCCGGTCCCGGAGGCTGGGGCGCAATTATCGAATTTTCGGGAACCGAAAAAGTGCTCTCCGGCGGAGAAAAATCCACCACCAATAACAGGATGGAGCTCACCGCCGCAATCTCGGCGCTTTCTGCCCTTTCCGTTCCCTGCGACGTGACTCTTACGAGCGATTCAAAATACGTAATCGACGGTATAACCAAGGGCTGGGCTGCCGGCTGGCGTGCCAAAGGCTGGAAAAAGAGCGACGGAAAGCCTGCAATCAACCCCGACCTCTGGCAGCGTCTTCTTGAACTCTGCGATATTCACAGCGTAAACTTCGTCTGGGTCGAAGGTTGTAGCCCCCTCTTGTTTCT
>DCGL01000037.1 GCA_002314565.1 Clostridiales bacterium UBA1779 | reverse complement strand
CACCACTTACGTCCCCCGGCTGATTTTACTCCGGCAAATGCTTCGGGTCGAGGCCGCGTTTGCGGCATTTGCTTTTGAAGAGGAGGCCGAACGCAATCATAATTGCACTCATAGTCACAATCCAGGATATAGGGTAGGTGAAGTACAACCAGTCCATATTGTGGAAATATTCGATGGGCTTGAAAATGCAGAGAACCCACCAGACACGGAAGATACAGGTTCCGACGACTGTGATACACATCGGAATCACAGACGAGCCCATACCGCGCATCAGTGCGGTTGAAACTTCCATCATACCGCAGAGGAAATAGGTTGGAGCCATAACCTTGAGTCTGAGTGCTCCGTATTCTCTTGCAAGTATGTTCTCTTCACCGGGAGCGTAAATTTCGAGAAAGAAATCGTCAAACAGCATTACGATACCGCCGAGTACAAGACCGATGATTGCAACGATAATCATTGCCTGAAGGGCGATTTTCTTGATTCTTGCGTATTTGCGGGCCCCGTAATTCTGACCCGTGAAAGCAACGGTTGCATGGTAGACGGAGTTGCAGGCGATGTAAATAAAGCCGTCAACATTGGATGCCGCAGTATTTCCTGCCATGGCTTCGGGTCCCAGCGAGTTTACGCCGGACTGAATTATTACGTTTGACAGCGAGAACATTATACTCTGGACTCCAGCCGGAAGACCGATTCTTGCAATCTTCATAAGCTTGTCCGGATAAATTCTGAGCTTTCTGAGATTCAGACGGCAGCAGTCTTTCATACGTGTAAGTCTCAGGACAATCAACGTTGCCGAGCAAATCTGTGAAGATACCGTAGCTATTGCTACACCCGCAACGTCAAGATGAAAAACGATAACGGTGATGAGATTGAGCGTCAGATTTACAAGACCTGAAAGAAAGAGTACAAGGAAAGGGTAACGCGTGTCCCCTTTCGAACGCAGTATGGCCGAGCCGAAATTATACAGCATCGAAGCCGGCATTCCGAGGAAATAAATCTGCATATACATCGTGGACAGATTTATTACGGAATCCGGTGTGTCCATCATTCTGAGTACGGGCATTGCAAGAAAAACACCGGCAACAGACAGAACGGCACCGAAAATCAGTGAGGTTAAAATGGCAGTGTGAACGGCTTCAGATGTGTTTTTATCATCACCTGCAACGAGATATCTTGAAATAACGACGTTGGTTCCGACCGACAGCCCGAGGAATAAGCCGATTATCAGATTTGTGATGGCTCCGGTTGAACCGACCGCTGCCAGACAGTTTTTCGAATCTGCCGCAAAATTACCGACAACCGCAACGTCTGCCGCATTGTACACAAGCTGCAGCATTCCCGACAGCATAAGAGGAATTACGTAAATCCAAAGTCTTCCGAACAAAGGACCGTTGATCATATCAACGTCCTTGCCGAAAACAGAAAAGATTTTTTTAAACTTTTCCGGAATCTGTTTTACCATTTATTCACCGTTTCCGTATATTTTTGCCAGATGGCATAATAAGCTTGTTAATTATACCATTTTACAGGAAATATTCAAGTCCTTTTATGTAAATATTATTTTTATCCACTGAATACTGCAAATATTCACTGTCGGATGAAAATAATGCAGAAACAGCACCCCGACAGTAAATTGCCGACGACATACTGAAGCTCACGAATAGTTCCTACTGCCTCACCTGCAGCGAACTTTCACCGCCCGGTTATGGCGCGTGCCGAGCGCTCAAAAAAGGACCGAAGAATCCGTAAAATCTTCGGTCCTGTTTTCAAATCATTTTTTCAATGCGTTCTTAATGTCAGCCCCGGTAAAGCCGAGTCTCAACAGTGATGCTACGGCTTTTCTTCTTGCATCCGGCTCTTCGGGAAAGCGCTTCCATTTTGAAGCAATAACCTTACGGCAAAGCTCTGAGAAGTCAACTTCGGAAAGATAGCCGAGTGCCGCGTCAACTGCCTCATTGCCGTATCCCTTCTGTCTGAGCTCGGGGATTACACGCAAAAGCCCTCTTCCCTTTTTAACGATAAGCTCCGCTGCCCGGATGGCATCCCGCGTTTCATCTATTGCCCCTTCTTCTGCACAAAGCGAAGCCGCAAATTCAGAGGCCTGCTTCGAAAAACCGCGCTGACGCAGTTTTGTAACGAGACCGGCTTCAGTATTGCTGCTGAATTCAAGCAATCTGCGGGAGGTTCTCAGCGCCCGGCACTTTTCGTCAAGTCTTTTAAGCTCTTCGAGCATAAAAGCATCGAGTGGTCCCGGGACAAGCTCAAGACAGGCATAATCTTCGGGCAGAAGGTAAAAGCTTCTTGAGTGACATTCTCTGCCCTTTTCAACTCTTACGTCGTTTCCGCTGAGAATACAGTCAACGGCAACTATGGAATCACCGTCGGCAAGTCTTGCCTTCTTTACCGTGACCATTTTTCTGTCAGAATTTATCGCTCAGTATCAGCCGTTGTCAGTGCTGTCTGAAAGCTCGATGTCAAGATCGTCGTCAAGCTCAAAGTTATCATCGTCTGTGGATACTTCTTCACCGATTGTTCTCTTTGAGAAGGCCTCTCTGACCTTTGCGTCGATTTCCTTGAATAGTTCGGGATTTTCCTCGATTGCCTTGCGGGCATTGTCCTTACCCTGGGCAAGACGTTCGCCGTTGTATGAGAACCAGGAACCGCTCTTCTGAATGATTTCAAGCTCGATGGCGGCATCGCAGAGCTCGCCGGAACGGCAGATTCCCTTTCCGTAGAGAACGTCGAATTCTGCAGTTCTGAAAGGAGGAGCGACCTTGTTCTTGACAACCTTGCACTTTACTCTGTTACCGTAAATATCGTTTCCGTTCTTGAGCTGTTCGGAACGGCGGATGTCGATACGGACGGAAGCGTAGAATTTCAGAGCACGGCCGCCGGTCGTAACTTCGGGATTACCGTACATAACGCCGACCTTTTCTCTGAGCTGGTTGATGAATATGACGATGCAGTTCGTCTTTGCAATCGCCGCAGACAGCTTTCTCATTGCCTGTGACATAAGTCTTGCCTGTACACCGACCATGGCAGCGCCCATATCGCCTTCAATTTCCTGTCTCGGTACCAGAGCCGCGACGGAGTCGATTACGATAATGTCAATGGCGCCGGAACGCACCAGGGATTCCGTGATATCGAGGGCGTCTTCACCGCAGTCAGGCTGCGATACGAGCAGATTGTCAATGTCTACGCCGAGGGCCTTGGCATAAACGGGATCAAGGGCATGCTCTGCATCGATGAACGCAGCTTCACCGCCGAGCTTCTGAACCTCGGCAATGGCGTGAAGGGCAAGAGTTGTCTTTCCTGAAGATTCAGGCCCGAAGATTTCGGTGATTCTTCCCTTGGGAAGGCCGCCGATTCCGAGAGCCATATCGAGAAGCAGTGAGCCGGTAGATACGGCCTGAACTTCCATTCTCGTGTTTTCGCCGAGACGCATAACCGCCCCGGATCCGAAATCCTTTTCAATCTGTGTCAGAGCTGTTTTAAGTGCCTTTTTTCTGGCTTCGCTCTCATCAACGACTTCGGCTGTTTTGGATGTATCTTTCTTCATAATATTTATATCCTTTCGTGGCTTTATCGTGAAGCGCTCTGCACCCGGCGCTCACTGTTGTTCAAGTGACAATATTATAAACCATAATTTTACATTTGTCAACAGTATTTTTGAGTGTTTCTTTCCGAAACCGGAAAATTATTTGTCATTTTTCCCACATTTCGCATATCACAAGCGTCATTTTTCCGTTTGCGGACATCGTAGAGCGCCAAAAGTCCCCTTTCTTCGCTTTGTTTATTACGGATGCGGGCAACGTCAGGAAAACCGTTCCGACAAAAAAGGCCGAAGTCCGCAAAAAGTCATAAAAAAGCTGTATAAATTGCCGGATTTGATTACGACAATTTATACAGCAACTTATAAATTTTCCTTCAGTAAATTTCCGCAGCCGGGAACAGGCTTACGATGCGTTGATTCTCTTCGAAATTGCACCCGTCAGCACTCTTACAGCCTCGTCAAGAGAGCAGGCGTGAATCGTGCAGCCGGCAGCGCGGACGTGTCCTCCGCCTCCGAAATCGGCGCAGATTTCAGAAACGTCCGTATCTGAATTCGAGCGAAGCGACACGCGGTATTCACCGGGGCGCTCCTCCCTTACCGAAGAAGCAACGCGGATTCCGTCAACCGAACGGGCAACGTCAGTCAGCGCATCCAGCTCGTCGCGTCTGATTCCCGCATTGCAGATTTCCTTTGCGGACATGGCGCAAACGGAAATTCTGCCGTTGTCAACCACCTTCAGAACGTCAACTGCGGCCTTTTCCGCCGCGATTCTGGAAGGAGTCTTAATCTCGAAGAGTCTGCGGTCGACGTCGGCGTGAGCCGGCACCAGAGAGAGCAGCTGAGCTGCGATTCTGTGAGTCGAGGAGGTCACGTTCGAATATCTGAAGCAGCCCGTATCGGAGCTTATTGCCGCATAGCAGGCATAGGCAACTCCGTCGGGAATCTCGGAAATAACCCCGGTTCTCTGCCAGTTTCTTGCGATTCTCCAGACGATTTCACCGGTAGCCGAGGCGTCGGCATCCATATATCTGTCTGAAATCGGAGTTGAATTGGCGTGATGGTCAAGTCCGAGCAATATATTGTATCTGCCTTCCAGCATTCCGAGCTGAGAAGGAGCGGCAACGTCAAGAGCAATGGCGTCGAAGCCTTCGCTGAAATCTTCTCCGAGCGGGGGCATTGACAGGTCTTCCTGCTTCGTCAGATTGAGAAATGCCAGTCTTTCGGGAAGCGGGTCAGAGCAGATAACGCGCGTCTTGCAGCCGATTGCTTCAAGCAGCAGAGCCATGGCAAACGCGGAGCCTATGCAGTCGCCGTCGGGACGTGCGTGGGCAATCAGGGCAAGCTTTGAATTGCGGGCGAAGGACAGAAGCCAGGCCGACATTTCGTCGAATTTCAGGTTACTCCAGGGAGTTCCCTCAATCTTTCTTCTCATCTTCCCCGCTCTCTTCCCGGATTTCGATACTCTTCAGAAGAGAGGAGATATGAGCTCCGTGTTGAATTGATGTGTCGAAGCTGAAGTTAAGCTCAGGGGTGATTCTGAGGTTCAGTTCTTCCGCAAGTCTGCGGCGCATAAAAGGAGCAGCCGATTTGAGGCCCTTGACAATCTCCTTCTTATTTTCGTCGTCTGCACCGAGAGCAGACCAGTATATTTTTGCATATTTCAAATCGTGTGACACTTCGGCACCCGTGATGCTGACGAAGTTCTCTGAAATACGAGGATCCTTGACTTCGCCGATTATCACCGACAGAGTCTGGGCAGTTGCGTCATTGATTCTCTCGTGTCTGTAATTGGGCATAGCACACCTTTCATAATAATAAAAAATCAGTATATTATACCTCTTTATTATTTTTTAGTCAAGAAAAATGTGCAGCGTACCCGAATTATAGCGATTCGAGCAGGGCGGCGTACTTCGGCAGCAGCCAGTCGTAGGCTTCGTCCGAAAAATGGTGGTTTTCGCTGCTCATACCGAGCACAAGACCTTCGTCCATCCAGGCAAGCTGCCCCTTGTTCTGGAATGAAATGCCGCTGTTGCGGTAGTTATCGAAGCAGGGGATGCCGTGCAGACCGCAGACTTCGAGCATTGCGTCGACGTAAGCGATATCTGAAATGCCGAGAGCGTTTTTCTTAGGCCAGCGGTTGTAATTGGTCATAAACAGAATTCTTGCCTTGGGATATTTTGAGGTCAGACCGTCGATGAGAATATTGAGGGCTCCCTTGAACTCCTCCGGATTTTGTGAATCGTTTTCACCGATCGGAACGTCAAGGCGCTTGTCGTTGGCTCCGCCCAGGACGACGACGTAATCGGTGGGCTCCTCAAGATCCGCGTAGCGGACGCACATCGGGGGATTTTTGGTCTCCTTCTGCTGAGCAGCCAGAGTGCCGCCGTTGATTCCGTGATTATATACAATCATCCCGTATTCTTTTCCGAGTTTGTTCACCCAGGTTGCTTCGTTTCCGAGCTTGTTTCCGTAAATCAGCGAGTCGCCCATTGCGACAAGAATTTTACCGTTGAGCTTTGACATTTTTTAACCCTTGCTTTTGCGAGGCAAAAGCTTCCTTTCATTGGTTTTGTGACAGTTTTGCGAAGCAAAATTGCCGGTGTTCGGCGGCAAAAGCCGCAAAGCCGAGATTGAAAGATTTTTCTTTAAATCTTTTCTCCTTCCGGGCAGGAGTCCGAAAATCCCGCCTTTTTGCGGATATTATAGCACAGTTTGCAGGCCGCGGTCAAGGAGCTCACAGCCGTGAGATAAAATAATTATCCTGCAGAACGCATCTTCCGACATATTGTCATTTTCTCATTGACCGCAAGCGGTATTGATGGTATAATATGACTCGATAAATACGAAGTGCGGAGATGAAATGGAAAAGAAAACGAAGTGGGTGGCAACGCTGCCCGGCAGAATTACTCAAATGACGGCCGGTACGCTGATGATGTCGGTCGGAATTTATTTTTTCAAAATTCCGAACGGCTTTTCAACCGGCGGAGTCAGCGGTATCGGCACGATACTCGGAAAGCTGCTCCCCTTCCTGTCTGCAGCCAGCTGGATAGCAATACTCAATGTCGCCATGCTGATTCTCGGTTTCATTCTGCTCGGAAAAGAAACCGGGGCTTTCACCGTTTACTGCAGCCTGCTGATGTCGGGCGCCACCTGGCTGCTTGAACGTCTCGTTCCCCTCTCCGCCCCGCTGACGGACGACCCTATGCTTGAACTGATTTACGCGATGATGCTGACGGGCATCGGCTCCGCCCTGGTTTTCCACTCCGGCTCGACGACGGGAGGCACGGACATCACGGCAATGATATTGCGGAAATATTCCAAAATCGACACCGGAAAGGCCCTGCTCCTGTGCGACGCCATCGTCGCCTGCTCGGCCATCTTCGTCTTCGGCATCAAAATCGGTATGTACTCAGTGCTTGGCCTCTTCTTCAAAGCCTTTCTTGTTGACGGAGTAATCGAAGCAATCGACAGCTGCAAGTGCTTTATGATTGTCACCGACAAACCTGACGATATGGTTGAGTTCATAACGAAGGAGCTCGGTCATACCGCCACGCTTGAAAAAGCGGAAGGAGCTTTTACGCACTCGGAAAAAACGGTCATTCACACCGTCTGCCGCCGTATCGAAGGTATCCGTCTTCGCGTAAAGGTAAAGGAAATCGACCCCCACGCTTTTATGATTGTCACAACGAGCAGTGAAATTATCGG
>DCGL01000092.1 GCA_002314565.1 Clostridiales bacterium UBA1779 | reverse complement strand
AATTTACAAACAAAGTGCTTCCTGAGATTTCTTGCATTTTCAGGAAGCACTTTGTTTGTAAATTCAGCGGAATTTACGCCCTTCATCGCCTGGACGGAGCTCGAAAAATTGAGCATATCCGCAAGCAATGAATCAAGCTGAGTATTCTTTCCGTAGATGCTCGACACGTATTCGGAGGGGCAGAATTCAATCTCGTTGCTCTCAATGCTGTACGTTTTCCCGTACGATTCGCAGGACACGCTGACCTTTATGTGCAGCTTCTGCCCGAGAGTGTCGGCGGGAAGAGCGTCTGAGACAAGTTCAAGACGGGTGCCCGACAGCTTCGACGTTGTGAACTCCTTCTTTTTACCTGTGAAATCGGAGCTTACAAGCGAATATCTGAGTCCCGAGATGCCGGAGGGAACGGTCAGGCTGCCGATGAGCTTGACGGAGGCCCCGTTCGTGATTGACAGACCGGCGTCGGTGACGGACAGGGAAGCGCTGCAGGAGTAAGTATATGTGGAAGAGGAGTACGAGGTTGAAACGAAGGGGTCGGACGAGACAGCGGTCTGCTTGATTTTCGACGTCACTTTTCCGCCGCGTATCAGCAGGCGGGCTTTTGCGGAGGTCGAAATTGTGTAAGAGGCGGCCTCGAGAGTTTTTCCGCTTCCGAGTGTAACGTCTTCCGTCAGTGTCGTGTTTGCATAAAGAACGTATTTGTCGCTTGAGGAGCTGTCGCGCAGGGCTTCGGGAAGGGTATTGAACCATTCGCGGGCGATTATTTTGCCGTTTGAGTATTTTTCGGCGGCAATTGCGGGAAGATCAGCTTCACGTCTGGCGTAATCGAGGCTTATCCAGCCGTCGTAATAGGTTCCTCCGACGTTCGTGTAAACGTGGCCCCAGTTGTTTTTGACTTCGGTAACGATAACCGTACTGTTGCCGGGGATGATTTCGAGAGTATCGGATGAGGTTGTATACGATTTGCGGATTCTCAGGCCGCCGGAGTACGTAACTACGTACTGGCCGGGTGTTTTTGAACCTGTTGAAGGAGTATCCGAAGTTCCCGGATTGTCGGGAGGAAGCGTTTTTCCTCCGACTGCAGCCGTGAGCTGTTCGTCTTCGAACCAGATGATTCCTTCGAAACCGAAGACGGAGGGACGGCCGTAAAATGCGGCGAATTCGGCGACTGTACAGACGATGGGGTCGCCGGTGGCATAGGATTTGTCCCCGAATTTTGTTGCAAAGTTGTCAGTAAAATATACGTTTCCGTCGATGATTCCGTGAATGAGCATAACGTGACCGTATTTTTTGCCCGCGGAGCTCGACGTGTACTCGTAGCCGCAAAGGATGCCTGTTGAAATGCGCGACTGGCGGCTGATGTCGGCGAGAGCGTCGTAAATTGACCAGTTCGTCGCCGGGTAGGCGTGAATGCGGCGGCCTCCGCCTGAATAGTTCAGATCTTTGTAATTGTCATATTCATCCTTGCCGTTGCCGCCGACATAGCGGGTGTTTATGCCGAGGAGCATAAGCTGGATGTGCACATAGTGAGCGCACAGACTTGTGAATGCGGTGTAGCCGTTTGAAGCCGTCATCCCGTAATACGTTTTATCGTAGGCAAGTGCGCGCTGATTTATCGTGCTTATCTGCGAATAAAGGGATTCATGAGTCGGTATCGTTACGGCAGCAGAAACGGGCTGTGCCGAGGTGAAAAACTGAAGCAGAAGAACCGTGCAGAGAAGGCAGCAAAGAAGTCTGCGAATCGGAATATGCAGTTTATCTGATTTGATTGACGTCATTTTTTGTGCTCCTGCTCTTGGGAAAAGATAAAGAATAAATATAAATTATTATACTACATAAAAGAGAGTGAGTCAACTGAACTTTTTGGAATTGTTTGATGCAATTTTGCCGAAATTGATAAAAACCACTTGACAATTTTAATTAAAAACAGTATACTTTTTTAAACGCAGGAGTATAAAACCGGCGAAAATCAATCAAAACTCAAAGGCAGGACCGAAAAATGAAAAAATCATTCCTCGCAATTTTGTCCCTTGTGCTTGTAGCTCTGACAATCGGTACATCCGTTGCCGTATTTGCAGAAGAAGCAGTATCAAACCGTACAACCGTTGTTCTCAAAGCAAGTGAAGATGACGGAAAGTATTATGTTGATCTTCAGGGAAAAGACGACGTACTTAACAAAGTTCCCGGAGAATTCAATTCCCCCAAGTACGGCGAAGATTACGTTGACGAAAATAACATCCCGAGACTCACCGACGGCGTTTACGCCATCGAGCCTCTGAAGGATCTTTACGGCATTTCCTATTTTAACCTCGCATGGTGCGCAAACGGTGAAGCCGAACAGTTCGAAACTGACGGCGGAGCATTCGAATACAAGCTCACCTCCGGCGAAACCGCTAAGTACCTTTACACCTTTGAGTGGACCGGCCTTGACTGCGAAGCCAGCAGCTTTGCTCTCTGGTTCAACAATGAAACTGCTTATTATGACTATGACACCAATGATGCTTACTCATGGTGGCAGCAGGATTCCGAATTCTGCATCCTCGTATCTCAGGACGGCGGAAAGACATATACAGAAGTATATCACTCCGTTCCTTTCACAGTTGAAAATGACGCTATCGTTTCCTGCGCTTCCTGGCTGAAGTCCGAAGGCGGTCTGTGGGAAATGTTCGATGCCATTGACAATGACAAGGCTTCTCTCTTCCGTTACAGATATATGACCGCTGAATTCGATATGAATTACAAGGGCGTTACAAATATCGTTTATGCCGGCATTAAGGCAAGACGTAACGGCAATTCCAAAGTAACAGCCTTCTACTATTCCCCCAGAATTGCCGAATTCGACGTATACGGCAAGACCATTACACCGAAGTTCGTTGAAACCGAGCCCGAAACCACTGTTGAAGAAACAACAGCTGCTCCTGAAGTAACCACCGCTGCTCCCGTTGTAACAACAGCCGCTCCCGCCGTTACAACTGCTGCTCCCGCTGAAACCAAAGCCCCTGAAACCGAAGCTCCCGCAACTGAAGCTCCTGCAACACAGGCTCCCGAGACCGAAGCTCCTGCAAAGACCGGCTGCGGCGCCACGGTATCCGTTATCGGTGTTGCTGCCGTGATGATTCTCGGTTCTGCTTTCATCAGAAAGAAAGACTGATTTAACGGATTGAATATTGACTGAAAAATGCGGTACAGAGAAATCTGTACCGCATTTTTCAGTCGGACTTTTCAGGATGCGGACTGTGTGTCGTAGTACTTCGGGTGCCGGCAGGATGTCCGCAATTTGAATTTGCAATCCGATTAAGTCTTTTTGGTGAAAAAACTTGTCAAACTCCTTCTGTTGTGGTATAATCTTTATGTATTTAATTTTAATGAAGGGCGATAAACAATGACAAAATCAAGAAAACTGCTTGCACTTTTCCTTGCGATTGCTGCACTTTTATCCTGCTTTGTAACCGGCTGCGACAGCACTCCGGTTGAAACTACCCCCGAGACCGATCCCGTTACAGAACCCGTTGAAACAGAGGCTCCCGCAAGAACGGCCTTTGATCTGATTTCAGACGGAACTCCCAAGGTCAGCGTAGTCAGACCCGACGCTTCGGGTACGAATGATGCTGACGTTCAGGCTGCAATGAGCATCAGATCTTCACTTATGGCCTATTCCAAGGATACCGTAACAATCTCAACCGACTGGACAAAAGACGGAAAACACGATGCAAATGCCGTCGAAATTCTTGTCGGTATGACCAACTATGATGAAACTCTGTCAGTTGCTTCCGACCTGCGCTTCGGTGATTATACCATCAAGGTTGTCGGAAACAAGATTGTTGTTCTCGGACACACCGATACGGCAATGGCTTATGCCGCTCTGATTCTCGGAAACGCCATCAAGGCCGCTGCCGTTCAGAACGACTCAACAAAGAATTATACCGTTTCTATTCCCATTGCAGGAATTGAAAAGACCGGTACAAAGAATTCAGTTATTTCATCACTGCCCGCATTTGATAACGGCACATTCTATGCTACATATGATCCCGGCAATGACTGTGATGAGGTAATTATTGCGAAGACCACTCCCGAAGCTTATAAGGCATACGTCGAAAAGCTCAAGGGTGAAGGATATACTCTGTATACTTCACGCGAGATTCAGGATAACTGCTTTGCAACGCTTTACAACAAGTCGTATACAATCAACATCGGTTATTACAAGAACAACAAGCAGGTCCGTATCATAATGGAGCCCTACTCAGCCAAAACTCTCATTGGTCTTGAGGCTGACAACAAGTACGAAGTTGTAACCACGTCACAGATTACAATGATCGGTCTTGAATACCAGAAGAGCGACGGATGGGCAGGCAACGGTCTGAGCGTTCTTATCCGTCTGACAGATGGTCGTTTCATCGTCGTTGACGGCGGTTTCAACCGTGAAAAAGATGCAACGATGCTGATTTCCGCAATTAAGGAGCAGTCAAAGGAGTATTCATCCAAGACCGGTATGACAATTGCCGCATGGATTATCACTCATGCACACGGTGACCACCAGGGCATGATCGGTAAGCAGTATGCGCTGTTCAAGAACAACAAAGTCAAGATTGAACGTTTCCTTGTCAACTTTATGTCTGACACTGAAAGAAACAAGGCCATCAATACCTATACCAGCAACTGGTCTTCAGGCGAAGGCGGAGGCTGGACACAGATTGATACCGCTGCTTCTTACAACGGAGCCGACGTCTGCGTAGTTCACGTAGGTCAGATATTCTATCTTGCCGACCTGCAGCTGGAATCTCTTTATACAATTGAAAGCTACGGTCCTTCCGTAACAAATGCCTTAAATACAACCTCGCTCATCTTCAAGTGCACGTTCACTGACCCCATAACCAAAAAGCAGACGGTTTATATGAGCACCGGTGACGCCACCGGTCCCGGCTTCCAGATTACAGCTGCTATGTACGGTGATTACCTCAAGTCCGATATCGTTCAGGTTGCTCACCACG
>DCGL01000128.1:2695-3081 GCA_002314565.1 Clostridiales bacterium UBA1779 | reverse complement strand
AAGATGATCGTCGGCTTCGGCGGAATCGACAAGTATTATAAGTGAGTGTTCCCATCCCGCGCCGGTTTGCCCGGCGCGGGATTTTCCGTTTTCACGTATCCTTCGGCGGTTCGATTACGCGCACATCTGCTTGTCCATCCACGCGATGAACTTTTCTTTCAGGATGATCATGCGCTTGCCGACGACGATGCTGGGGAAATCCTTGGCGTGCATGAGGGCGTAGGCGCTGGTTCTGGAGATGCAGAGCACGGCGGCGAGGTCGTTTGCGTTCAGGGACATGGGAAGGTCTGCGAGGGAGTTGTAAACGGGAGATTTGTTTTCGTTCGTCATTCGTAATTCCTTTCTCAGCGATACGGTTACTTAAAAAGCGGTTTTACAAGTTTGAG
>DCGL01000128.1:1850-2626 GCA_002314565.1 Clostridiales bacterium UBA1779 | reverse complement strand
GCAAGCAATGTGTCTGGGACGCCAAACACAATGGGCAAGCAATGCCGCTTGCCGTCAAAAATCGAAAAACCGCCGACTGCGGGTTTCTTCGATTTTGCTTGATGGGGCAACATCCCCATACATTCATTGATTTCTCCCTCGGTAATTGGGATATTGGTCATGCGTATGTATTTTGGAATCATCGTTCCGTTTTTTTCAATGGAACCGCAGAACGAACTTTTCGTAATGGTATAGTAGATCTCTTTTTTCAAATCGGAGTAAGTGCACTCTTTGCAGATGATGATCGCCTCGCCGGTGTCCGCATCCTTTACGGCGCGAACGACATAAATCTTTTTGCCGTCGTATCGCTTGTAGTACCCGGCATACACACGCTTTTGTTTCTTCTGTTCTGCCATAGATGTGCCGCTTCCTCTCGCTTATTTGATGCCATTATACTTGATTTGACACGGATCAGCAAGAGATTTTCACGGAAGTTCCAGAACTATGATTTTCAAAAATCCAGAATTTTGATTTTCACAATTCAGGGGAAAATCTTGCACGGCGGATTCGGCTTATTTTATGCGCTGCGTAAAATTAGCCGAAATTGTTCTTGCGTTTCTCGATATTTCGGCTATAATAGAATCAGATGATAATTTGGCCGAAGGAAGGTGCCTTCATGTATATTTCACGCAGTCTCGAAAAGGTCGTGGCACAGGTCACGAAGGAATATCCGGTCGTTCTTGTGACGGGCCCCCGTCAGGTGGGAAAGACTACCATGCTCCAGAAAATGATGGAGG
>DCGL01000128.1:1075-1726 GCA_002314565.1 Clostridiales bacterium UBA1779 | reverse complement strand
CTGATCGACGAGGTGCAGTATGCACCGGAGCTGTTTACCTATATCAAGATCCATGTGGATAAGACCCACGCGCCCGGAGATTTCTGGCTGACGGGTTCTCAAGTCTTCAAGCTGATGAAGGGCGTGCAGGAATCTCTTGCCGGAAGAGTGGCTGTGCTTTCCATGACCTCTTTGTCGCAGGCAGAGATAGACGGCGCGGACGCAGCTCCGTTCACGGTGGAACTCGATGCACTTTCCGCGCGGAAAGCAGGGCGTACCCCACTGGACACACCCGCGATTTTCGAGCGCATCTTCTCCGGCTCCATGCCCGCCATCGCCAGCGGCCAGACATCGAATCGGCAGATTTTTTACAGCAGCTATCTGAGCACCTATATCGAGCGTGATGTGCGGGAGCTGTCTGATTCCATTGATTCATTGAAGTTCATGCGCTTCATAACCGCGGCGGCTGCACGATGCTCCGGTATGCTGAACATTTCGGATATTGCGCAGGATGCCGATATTTCGCAGGCGCAGGTGAAAGCGTGGCTGCAGATCCTTGAAACGCTGGGCATCATCTTCTATCTGCACCCTTATTCAAACAATCTTTTGAAGCGTCTAGTCAAGACGCCGAAGCTGTATTTCTACGATACCGGTCTGGTGAGTTATCTGACC
>DCGL01000128.1:0-989 GCA_002314565.1 Clostridiales bacterium UBA1779 | reverse complement strand
TTGTCTCCGAAGTGGCGAAGTCCTACCTGAACTGCGGCGTGGAGCCGTACATGTATTATTACCGCGACAAGGACGCCAAGGAAATCGACATCGTTTTGGAGCATGACGGCGTTCTCAATCCGATCGAGATCAAGAAAACATCCAGCCCCGGCTCGGAGCTCACGCGGGTGTTCGCGGTACTGGATCGTGCCTCGGCCAAACGCGGAAACGGCGCGATCCTCTGCATGAAACCGGAGCTGGGCGCAATCGACAGGGATAATTACATTGTTCCGATCTGGATGATTTGAGCTGTGGCTTGATACGAACGGGTTGCCCAGAACTTTGAAAATCAAAAATCCAGAATTTTGATTTTCACAATTCTTGAATTTCGATTCTGCGGGATAAGAGCAACTGCCTCCCGGTTGGCAGGAGCTCGATTCCGTTGTGCTTTGCATATTTAGAAGAGACTTTCGCATTTCGGTGCGAAAGTCTCTTGCCGTATCTGGTCGAATATGGTAGAATACAATTAATATCTGTGACCGGAGGTCGAAAGACATGGCAATTTCCTACAATAAGCTCTGGAAACTCCTTGTAGATCGCAAAATGAGCAAAGCAGATTTGCGTAAAGCTGCCGGTATTGCTCCGAATACCATGACCCGTCTGCGCCGTGATGAAGAAGTTACTCTTACGGTGCTGAATAAGATTTGTTCTACATTGGGTGTGGATATTGGTGATGTAATGGAATTCGTAGCTTATGTTGATGATTGATTCCACTACTACACGGCTTCAAGTAAATTGAGAAAAATATGTATTACTAGTCAAGGTTTAGAAGAATTATAAAGTGCTATAATCTAAAAAAGCAGATATGGAGGCAGTTATAATATGGGAAAAATTCTTGGAATAGCCATACAAAACTATGGATCATTTAAGAATATAAAAATGGGGAAATTATTTAGCGATCAAACTGGAATTGAATTAAGGTAACCTCTAATAATTGAAACGATCCGTTG
>DCGL01000023.1:2470-4435 GCA_002314565.1 Clostridiales bacterium UBA1779 | reverse complement strand
GCAGAAAGGCAGATTATAAAAATGATAGAAATCAAAGTAAACTCCACCGAAGAGACTGCCGCTGTTGCCCAAAAGCTTGCCGCAATTCTTAAAATCGGCGACATACTGCTGTTTTACGGCGTAATCGGGGCAGGAAAAACCACCTTTATTCAGGCTATGGCCAAGGGCCTTGGTGTCAAGGAGCTCGTGACCAGCCCGACCTTTGTCATTCACAGACTGCATACCTCCGGCCGCATTCCGCTCAGTCACGTTGACCTCTACCGTATGGCCTCCGACCCCGACGTTGAAACCGTCGGATTCGAGGAATATTACGACACTGCGGTCACCTGCATCGAGTGGTCGGAAAGATACTCCGCCTTCGAGCCGCCTTACCTCGAGCTTCGCTTCGAGTACGGCGAGAACGAAACCGAGCGTAAAATCACCGTCATTCCGAACGGCGACGACTGGGATGAACGGATAAAAGAAGTATTTAATTAAGATGGAGAAGAAAATGTCTGTTAGACTTGGTATAGATGCATCACAGGCCGTCGGAAGCTGCGCCGTTTCCGTTGACGGAAAGATCGTTGCGGCGGCTGCCGTTGACGGAGCTCTTGAGAATTTCTCGGACCTTCTTCGCGGAACGCTTGCAAAGGCGAGCGTCAAAATGTCGGAAATTGACGAGATTGTCGTCAGCATCGGCCCCGGCTCTCTTATGGGAGTCCGCACTGCCGTTGTAACCGGCAACGCTCTGGCTCTTGCATTGAACAAACCGATTTCCAGCGTATACAGCACCGATGCTGCCGCTGCAGTGCAGGAAAACTGCACGACTTCGTTCGTTTCTGCCGGCCGCCGCAGATGGTTCCGCCAGAATTACGAATGGCAGGGCTCAAAGCTCTGCCGCGCCGGAGAAGTCACTCTTGTCGATGACCTCCCCGAAAACGCAGTTTTCCCCTTTGCCAATGATAAGGTTCTTTCCGGCGAAGCTCTCAGCTGCGCCTACGGCGCACTCGTTATCGCCGAAGAGCAGCGTCACCTGCTCGCTCAGGAACTCCTGGACGAAGTCCAGACTCCTGAAGAAGCGGTTCCGCTGCATTGAATTGAATAAAGAAAGATGGTCTGTTAAGAACTTTATGTTTTCACAGACCCTCTGATATTTTTGGGAAGAAGCCTCAACTTTTGACATCCGTCTCCGGCTTTGCCGGGTAAAATGAACGAAGTCGGATAAAAAAGAGTTCTTCAGTCCTATCAGAGCATTTCGCCTGTATATCTCAGAAACCGGATCAAATCAGCTTCATTATCATTTTATGAAGGCAAGTTTTTCTTGCAAAAACAGGAGTGATATGATAAAATATGCAACGTGAGTTCGTAACCATCCTCACAGGGCTCCGCCCGGAATAAAACTAAGGACGTCTTCAATTGAAAAAAACTGATTCAAAAACAGCCTTTCTCAGCCGTTCGGCGCTGATTGCCGCCTGCTATTGCGCACTGTCTTTTGCCACCTTCGGATTTTCATCGGGGGTAATACAGCTGCGGCTGTCAGAGGCACTGTGCATTCTGGCAGTATTCACCCCGGCTGCAATTCCCGGAATGACAATAGGCTGCCTGATTTTCAATATCGTTTCAGGCTGCACACTTTACGATATTATTTTCGGCACACTTGCTACCTTTATCGGGGTATTGGCGGTCAGACTTTTAAAACATCTGCCGTATCTTGCCCCGGCGCCATACGTTCTCTCAAATGCACTGGTCATTCCTGCGGTTCTTCGTATTGCATATAATGCCGAAGGAAGCTACGCTTTCTTCGTGTTGACAATAGGCATATCGGAGCTAATCAGCGCCTGGATACTCGGAATCGTGCTGTACCGGGTGATAAAGCCTTACAAAAACAGGTTGTTTGAATAAATATCCGGAAAATTTAATGGGATTGTTATTTTACTCGGTTTTATGAGTATCATTTCTATATTGTACGGCTGGGATAAAAAGTCT
>DCGL01000023.1:0-2395 GCA_002314565.1 Clostridiales bacterium UBA1779 | reverse complement strand
CGCTGCCGACGACCTCGGCATTGTTTTTCGGTAATTTCGCAAGATACAATGCCGCCACCACGCGCCTCGGCATTATTTTTTTATTCTTAAGCCGAAAACAATGCTTGAAAAGATACCGGCGGCATTGGTTTTGGGAATAAGTGTACAAAACAATGCCGCTGCCGACGACCTCAGCATTGTTTTTCAGTAATTTCATAAGAAACAATGCCGCCACAGACAAGCCCAGCATTGTTTTCGAATGTATTTTTTAAAAACAATGCCGCCGCCGAAAATCGAAGCATCATTTTAAATGAAAATTGAAATAAACAATGCTACCATATTTAACCACGGCATTGTTTTTTCTTTATGGCTGAGTTGACAATGCTGACGGAAAAAACTGAGACATTGGATTAATTGTAAATAATTAAAAACAATGCAGGGTTAAATGACGCGGATTAAAATTAACTAAAATATAACAAAAAATAACAAAATAATAAAAATAATGTTGAAATATATTGACATATGTGTTAAAATAATATATAATAACAAGCAATATAAAATTCAATAAACATTAACAAAGGAGAAACAATTGACAGAGTACGAGTATGAAGAAATTTTGCAGAAACTCAGAAAAGAATACTGCGAAAAAATAGAAATGCTTGAAAAAAGCATTCAGGACGATAACGGTGAAAAATTGCAGGTTTGTCGCCACAGGGACACGTACCAGTATCTTATTTCAACAGACGGCGAGAAGCCGAAATACGTAAAGAGCTCCGACCCGAGGGTGGCGCAGCTGGCACAGGAAAAATACAACCGGCACGTTATTGGACTCCTTCAGAACAAAATCAATGCGATTGATATGTTTAATAAGGTGATAAATCCGATCGATTTAGAGGAAAGTTACACTTCGCTGAGCGCAGGAAGGCAACAGTTTATTACTCCTGTTTTTCTTTCTGAAGATATGTATTCTGAGCAATGGCAATGTCAGGAATACGAGAAAAAGCCGATTTATGACGAGCCTTCGGTTCAGACTACTCAGAACGGTGAAAAAGTCAGGTCGAAATCTGAGGTTTTTATTGCCAATCAGCTCCTGCATTTCGGAATTCCGTACAAATATGAAAAACCTCTTAAAATAGGTTCAGTGACATACCATCCTGATTTTACCGTCATCAACACCAGAACACGTCGTCAGTATTACTGGGAGCACCTCGGAATGACGGACGACCCCGCGTATTGCGATGATGCAATCAAGCGCCTGCGCACTTTTGCCTCTGCAGGTCTTCTTCTTGGCCGCGACGTCATTATTACGGCTGAAACTCAGCGCGTACCGCTCAACACACGCGTAATTGACAGAGTAATCACTGAGTATCTGCTTTGATTGAGTTGTCTATTTGATAAGGAAATATACCTTTTATTATATAAAGAATCAATAATCGCGAAATGTTCAATTTGTATATCAAACAAACTCATTGACATACGCACAAAACGGGAGTATAATTATATCAATGCCGATAACGTCAAAAGAAATAATAAAGATATTACATAGAGATGGATGGAAGGAAATTTCGGATAGAACCCGTGGTTCGCACATTCAGCTTAAACACTGTCAAAAGCGGGGAAGAGTCACAATTCCTATGCATTCAGGAGATCTCCCTATCGGTACTTTGAAAAGTATTTTACATCAGGCCGGATTGGAATTTTCAGATTATTTCAGAAATAAGTACTGAAATGATTGTGCGTTTTGATTCTCATACTGTTGCTGTGATGAATTAATACTTCATTGATTTATAAGACGAAAGGATAATAATCATGAGAAAATTCTCTTTTCCCGCAGTTTTTGAACCGGGAGCTGACGGATATGGGGTGTATTTTCCGGATCTTCCGGGATGTGTGAGCTTTGGCAAGACGTTTGAAAAAGCACAAAAAGAAGCGGAAGACGCTTTGGGGCTGCATATTTACGGTATGGAAAAAGACGGAGAAGAAATTCCGCTTCCTTCAGAAAGACCGGAGAAGAAGATGAATCTGCCTTCCGGAGCAATTGTTTCTTTGATTACGGTATACCCTGATATTGTTGCGAATGAGCTGGATAACCGAAGAGTAAAAACCAACGTTACTCTTCCGGCATGGCTGAAAGAAGCAGCCGAAAAAGAAAACGTCAATTATTCAAGAGTTCTTGAAGCTGCTTTGATTGACGTTATCAGAACGCGAAAAAAAGCGACCACGATTAAAGCCAATGCTGACATTGCAAATTAATAATAAACCGAAAAACAATGCTGAAGAAAAATCCTTCGGCATTGTTTTTTAAATGTTTAAACAAAAACAATGCCGCTATTAAAAGTTACGGCATTGTTTTTCGGAAATCTTTAAAGAAACAATGCCGCCGCAGAGAAATCTGGCATTGTTTTTCGGTAATTTC
>DCGL01000167.1 GCA_002314565.1 Clostridiales bacterium UBA1779 | reverse complement strand
AAAATAACTCATCGCGGACACAATGAAAAGGGGCTGTTAAAAAACTCGGTTTTTTAACAGCCCCCGTTTTTTATTGATACTTTTCAGCCTGAAGCTTAAAAATCTCGGCATATTTGCCGTTCAGCTTCATCAGCTCATCGTGTGACCCGGTTTCGATGAGAGAGCCGGAGTCAAACATGTAAATTCTGTCGGCCATTCTGGTGGTTGACAGACGGTGAGAAATGAAAATAACGGTTTTGCCTTCCGCGTATTTCAGAATTTCCTGATTGACTTCGTATTCTGCAATCGGGTCGAGGGCAGATGAAGGTTCGTCCATAATGATGATGTCGTATGGATGAGCGAATACTCTTGCAATGGCAATCTTCTGTCCTTCACCGCCGGACAGGTTGGTTCCCTTCTTGTCGAACTCCTTCGTCAACATCGTGTCGACGCCCTCAGACAATGATTCAAGCTTTTCGGTAAAACCTGCAGATTCAAGAGCCTTCAGGACTTTTTCCTTATCGGTTTCGGGATTGTAATTCCCCTTCATTACGTTTTCGGCTATTGATGCCGCGAAAATCTTGTAATCCTGGAATACGACGCCGATTTTCGAGCGGTATTCTTCAAGATCGAATTCGCGTATATCGCGTCCGTTGAGCAGAATCTGACCGGAAACGGGGTCGTACAGACGCATTATCAGCTTGATAAGCGTGGTTTTTCCCGCACCGTTGTAACCGACGATTGCAATCTTTTCACCCTTCTTAACAGTCAGGGACACGTCCTTCAGAGCGTCATATCCGCTGTGCTCGTTTTCGGGCTTTACCCAGTCCTTTTCGTGCAGGTCGAAATGCATATTCTGGGTAAAATCGTAAGAAAAGCTGACGTTGCGTATTTCGATGCTTCCGGGTTCCGGCACGCTTTCTTTTCCGTTTCTGACACGAGGCTCGTTTTCAAGGAAGGCATAATATCTTTCAAGGAAAATCGAGTGCTTCGGAAATTCACCGACGGCATATATCAGGTCATACAGACAGTATTGAATTTTCCAAAGCATGTTGACTGCCGCAGCAAAGCCGCCGATCAAAAGAAGACCGCTGTTCATCCTGAAAATCATATAAATCAGAATGAAATAATAGCCTAAATCTGAAACCAGACCGTCGCAAAGTGTGTAAATGAGAAAATATTTCGTACCGCTTTCACGGCCGACCTTGGCATACTCCTCTGTATTTTTCGTATGTTCTCTGATGAGAAGCTCGCTGACGTGAGAGGTCCTGATTTCTTTTGCTCTGTCCTGTCGGAAATATACGCGTCTGATATAATTGCGCAATCTCCACAACGTGTTGTACTTCTTTTCGTATTTATACGAGTGATTGTTTCCGGCAATGACGACAAAAATCTTCGATATTGCCAATAGCCCCAGCACAACGGCCATAAGCGGCTCAAGTGTCAGCATGACCGCAACCAGAGATGAAAACGTGATTACAGGGCTGATTACGTTTTTGAGCGAGTTCATCACTCCCTCTGCCTGACCGCAGGTCTGGTTCAAAGCCCAGACGTAATCGTCGTAAAATTCCGGGTCATCAAAGCAGGCTTCGTCCATAGTTCTGACTTTGTTAAACAGTTCCGTATTGATTTTAATGTCTAACTTCTGCTTCGCCCAGGGGGTATAGATATACCCGTTCAGTTTTCCGAAAGCAGTCGCAAAAGACAGCCAGAGTGCGTAAATGGCAATATATGTAAGCAGTACAGGAAGACTTTCGCCATTGTCAAGTCCGTCAAACAACTTAACGGTGAAAATGGCACTTGCCGAGCCGCGCAGACCTGTAATCACACTCTGCAATATGCAGGCTATCACAACGTGAGGACTGTATTTTGCAATTTTCAGAACCATTACAAAATTGTTGCGCAGAATTCTTCCGAAGGTCTGAACGCGGGTGCCGTCCTTGCGGTATCTTACCGCATTTTTATCTTTACTCATTCGTCGTCCTCCGTTTCTTCAGAGGATTCGGCATAATTCTGAGCCTGAAGTCTGAACATTTTTGCATATTCGCCGTCAAGTGCAAGCAGTTCCGCATGAGTTCCGCTTTCCGTCAGTTTTCCCTTGCTCAGAAGTAAGATTCTGTCCGCATCCACGGCAGAAGACAATCTGTGCGAAATGAAAATGACGGTCTTTCCTTCCGCAGCCTTCTTCATGTTTTCAAACATTTCCCACTCAGCCCGCGGGTCAAGTGCGGACGAAGGCTCATCAAGAATAATGACGGGGGCCTGTCTGTAGAACGCTCTTGCAAGAGCAACCTTCTGAGATTCACCTACCGACAGATTGGTACCCTGGTCGTCGAATTCGCGCGTAAGCACCGTTTCCATACCGTTTTTCAGTGAATCTATTTTCTTTGAAGCCCCGCTGTTTTCAAGAGCTTCCTTGATTTTTTCGTCATCACCCTCCCGGAACTGACCTAGGGCAACGTTATCCTTCACCGACATGGAAAACATGCCGAAATCCTGGAAAACGCAGGAATAATGATCGCGGTAAGCCTGAACAGCATATTCCTTTACGTCCGTATTATCAAGTGTCACTTTACCTTCCGTCGGGTCATACAGGCGAAGCAGGAGTTTGACAAGCGTCGTCTTTCCGGAACCGTTTAGTCCCACCAGAGCAATTCTTTCGCCGGGCTTTATATTAAACGAAACGTCAGTCAGCGAATCGTTTTCGGCACCCTCATATCTGAAAGTCACGTGGTCGAAACTGATTTCGCCGCTGCTTTCTGCAGGAATAAGCTTTTCCGGACCGTCAACGATCTTGATTTTGTATTCAAGAAAGCTTCTGACGTCCTCAAGATACACTGCATGCTCGTTGAAATCCGTAACCGACGAAACCAGACGGTTTACGCAATAAGAAATCGAACCGATTGACGAACAAACGACGATGCAGTCTGCAACGCTCATTCCCCCATCCGTCAGAGCTCTGATTACCGCATACGCTGTAGCACCGAGAACAGTCAGAACGTCAAGCCCCCAGTCCACCAGAAAATCGCATACGGATCGCTTGAAACCGTATTTTTTCAGTACTTTTATATACTCACCGAAGCAGACGCTGAGGTCTCCGATCATTTTCGACTGCATTCCGCCAAGCCGCATCTCTTTTGAATAATCGGCTTCGTAACAGGTTCGTCTGACGTAGCTCATTCTTCTTTCAACCGGCTTGCGGTCGGCTGTGTGGTCGTGCTTCAGTTTCTTGCTCTTTGAACCGATAAAACCGAGTGCTATCGGAATTATTGCAAAGAGTATCAGCCACGGATCTATCCAGAAAATGAAGAAGGAATTTAACAAAAGCGAAGTTATCTGCCACATCAGATTGTCCAACGATCGCAGAACTCTCCAGACTCTGTTTTCCACTTCATCAAGAGCCTTGACAAACTTGTCATAATATTCCGGATTTTCGTAGCAGGCAAGCTCAACTGCAGCCGATTTTCTGTACAGCTTTTCATACAGCTTACCGGCTATGCGCTGCCATACCCCGGCCGACATTACGTTCCAGTAAAATCCGCTCATCAGGTTTGCCGAAATTTCAATTGCCGCAATAATCAGTATAAATAGTATCGTGCTTTTAAGCGGCTTGTTTTCTTCGACGTTGGAAATAACCCTGTGCATCAGAAACGTTCCGTTCAAAAAGCCTATGGGAGCATAAACCAGTGTTACGCCGAAATACCACAGCACGTAGCTTTTGGATACTCTCCATATCTCCATAAATGCAAACCAAATATTTGAAACCGTACGCCGGAACCCCAGCTTCAGCTTCTTTTCTTTTTTCTTTACGTTATCCTTTGTTTTTTTCTCCTCTTTTTTATCTGTTTTCTGTGATTTATCAGTTTTTTCTTTATTGTTTGTGTTTTCTGTTACGTTGCTTTCCGTAACGTTGTTTTCTGTGTTTTTGTTTTCTTCTTTTTCAGTGTTAACGTTTTCTTCAGACAAATTTTACCTCCGAGTAAATGTCACGATTGTTCATTGTTTCCAGTTTGTTGATAAAATTCATTGCTTTCATAATAATTCCCCCTTCCTGTAAAAAAATAGTTTTTTTACTCCTTTCTATCAAATTTGTAATTAATATTATGCCATTTCCGCAAACCTATGTCAAGTTTTTTTTTGGGGGGGACCGCACTCTATTGACAATCACCGGCGGCCGGAGAATTATTATTCCACTTACAAGCAATCACAAGAGGTCAAAATGCCATATAACGTAACATTAAAAAAGAACGAAGAAAAGCGCATTATGCAGGGCGAAAGCTGGGTGTACGCCAACGAATGTGCAAAAATCGAAGCCGTCGGCGACAGCCGCAACGGCGGCATCCTTGTCAGTGCCTCGTGCACGCACGGTGGTGTGAGAGGTCGGTCACTCAAATATTGAGTGACCTCCTACTCGATTTTTCAGAAACTGTTTATTAACAGCCCCTTTTTTGTCGCTTTCCTACCTTTTAATTATTTTAAAACCGTCGTAATCGTCAAACCACCGGTGCCTTGTCCAAAATCCCTCTGAACAGTATAATATGACCCAACTCACCCAAGCGCAGAGCCTAAAAAGGCTAATGGCTCAAATTAGAGTGAGATGGAGGACATATGGATAAGCGAACCATAGCATTAAGAGACACCAAATGGATTGAACCAGTCGAAAGGGCCTGCGGTCCAAGAAAATGTCCGCATCCCCCCTAGTGCAACTTGAAAATGCGGTTGCTGATTTTTTGTTGACAAAAACAAATATTACAGTATAATTATAATAAAGTCGTGGAATGATTTGAGATTATTCTTTATTTTATGCCCATTAAGATGATACAGGAAAAATAATTATAGAATTTCGAAATTGCATAATAAGAGCAAACCAATGGAGAGAATGGGATGGAGAAAAAATATAAGGTCTTTATAAGTTCAACATACAAAGATTTAGTTGAAGAACGAGCCGCTGTCAGTCAGACTCTTTTGGATTACGGTTGCATACCTGCAGGAATGGAACAATTTCCGTCAAGCAACATGAGACAGATGGAATATATTGAAAAAATGTTGAACTATTGTGATTACTATATTCTGATTCTTGCCGGAAGATATGGTTCTTTGGATAGTGATGGTATTGGCTTTACTGAAAAAGAATATGATTACGCAATAAGCCAAAATATACCCGTTATGAGCTTTGTAATTCAAGATGAGAGTAAATTGCAGAAAGAAAAATGTGAAGATACTGTTGATAAATGTGATTTGCTTAAAAAATTCAAAGATAAGGTTTGCAAAAATAAACTCGTAAAATTCTACACCAATCCAGATAATCTTTGCACAAATGTTGTTTTGTCACTCAAAAAATGCATAGATGATTTTCCTGCGCGCGGTTGGATTAGAGGACCTGAAAATGATTCCGATGCTACGGCTGCCGAACAAGGCAAGGAACATATTGATAAAATTTATAAAGTTCAAAAGGATGAATCAAAGGTTGAACCAAATGAAATAAAAACGAATGTTGATGTCACTCCAAACGACAATGAGCTTCCAAAATCAAACTTGAAAATCGGTGGCACAATACAGTTCGGAAAATATCCGCAAAGCAAGGAAGGACAGGACAGTACACCGATTGATTGGCGAATACTGGCAAAAGAAGACAATAAAATCCTTGTTATCAGTGAAAATGCTCTTGATTGCAAACAGTACAATTCATCTCAAGAAGAAGTGACATGGGATAGTTGTTCTCTGCGAAGATGGTTAAACAATGCATTTCTCGATAAGGCTTTCAGTCTGGAAGAGCAGGCGAAAATACAGGTTACAAAAGTATCTGCAGATAAAAATCCGAACTTCAGAACGAATCCCGGCAATTCCACAAAGGACAAAGTGTTTCTTTTGAGCATTACTGAAGCAGAGAAGTATTTTGAATATGATGGAGACAGGAAGTGCGTCCCAACTGAGTATGCAATTTCACAAGGTGCTTGTACAAGCAGTAAGTGTACCAAAGGTGGCAAAGCCACCTGCTGTTGGTGGCTGCGGTCGCCCGGCGATTATCAGGACATTGCCGCCACTGTCAGCGTTGGCGGCTCGGTCCCTTGCTATGGTGGCAATGTCGACTTTGGTAAGTGTGCTGTTCGCCACGCTTTGTGGATAAATCTTGAATCTTAACTCTTCGAATCCGCACTTTGCCAAAGGCAAAGTGAATCGTCCACTCGCAGCTCGCAGTGCCACAGGCACTGTGAGCTAATCTGCGGCGACAGCCGCAAATCAGATAGCATTTTTCGATACTTTCTTTTTTTCTTTCGATAATTATAGATTGGGACATATATGGAGTCAGATTCGAACGGGTGATTGTACTCGAATAAATAACTTGCGCTGCGTTTTTTTTGCAAATTCAAAAATAATGCTTGCATTTCACTTTTGTTTGTGATATAATATCCGAGTCAGTTATGGAGAGATGGCTGAGCTGGTCTAAGGCGCACGACTGGAAATCGTGTTTGGGCTAATACCCCAACTAGGGTTCGAATCCCTATCTCTCCGCCAATAAGGAAAGCACCCCAGCGGGGTGCTTTTCTTATTGGCGGAGAGATAGCTTTGAGAAACCGCGCATTGCACAGCAATGCAGGGTTCGCATTCGCGAAGCGAATCTGCGCGATAGCGCATACCCCTATCTCTCCGTGGCTGATTCTACCTCATTGAATTTTTACATTATTGAATTTCAGTGAGGTATGACGGTCGTTTTTTCGTGAAATACCTCACTGCTTTTTCAAAACTAAAAAAACAGTGAGGTACAAAGTATAGTTTGAGCAGTTTTACCTCACGATTTTTTCAGAATTATAAAAATCAGTGAGGTAAAAGGCTTGGTTTCGGCAATTCTACCTCACCGAGCTTTTTCATTATTGAATTTCAGTGAGGTATGACGGTC
>DCGL01000021.1 GCA_002314565.1 Clostridiales bacterium UBA1779 | reverse complement strand
GTACCGCTCACACCCTCTGTCATATGAAAAACATTGACACAAAAAAACGAAAGTTGTAAAATATTATATAAAAAAAGAAGGAGGGCAGAAATGAAAAAAACAAAAAAACCGCTGTCGGCAGTTGCACTGCTGAGCATTGGCTTTATGACAATACTGCTTCTTGGGACTGCGCTTCTGATGCTGCCCTGCGCCTCGAACGGGAAAACTACATTGATTGACGCGCTTTTCACGGCGACGTCGGCGTCGTGCGTGACGGGACTGATACCGTTTTCAACGGCACAGCACTGGACGCTTTTCGGGCAGATAGTTATACTGTGTCTGATACAGCTCGGAGGCCTCGGTTTTATGACCGTCATCACTCTCGTGTTTATGCTGTTCAGGCGGAATATCGGCCTTTACAACAGAACGGTTCTGATGCAGTCCGCAGGTTCGTACAACATATCCGGTGTTACAAGACTGATACGCCGGATTCTTATCGGAACCGCTGCTGCCGAGACCCTCGGTGCCGTACTGCTGAGTGCAGGGTTCTGGCCGGAATACGGACCGAAAGCGATTTATTACGGCATATTTCACTCAATTTCGGCATTCTGCAATGCAGGTTTCGATATTTTTAAAAGTGAAGGAGGCTCACTGACGGCATATTATTCGAACCCGTACGTCCTGACGGTTATTATGGCTCTCATCGTTGTCGGAGGCCTCGGTTTTATCGTCTGGACCGACGTCATCGATTCAAAATTCCGCTTCCGCGATTTTCAGCTGCATACCAAAATCGTTCTGACGGCAAACCTGTTCCTGATTCTGATACCCGCCCTGTATTTCTTTATTTCCGAATTCTGCATGAAGGCGGATGTTTACGAAAATTTCAGCACTGCGGACAAAATTGTGAACTCCTTCTTCCTTTCTGTAAGTCCGAGAACGGCCGGTATGAACACGCTTGACCTGACGCAGCTCTCACCCGGCGGAAGGCTTATGAACGGACTTCTGATGTTTATAGGAGGAAACCCCGGTTCAACCGCCGGCGGCGTCAAGGTCACGACGGTATTCGTCATTCTCGCAAATCTCGTTGCGACGGCAAGAGGAGAGAAGAACGCGGTCATTTTCAAAAGAAAAATTTCAAATGCTCTGGTCAGACAGTCAAACGCCCTGCTGCTTGCCTATCAGGTCCTGATTTTCATCGCCTGCGCGGCAATTTGCCTTATCGAAAAGCATCCGCTCGGCGATACGGCGTTTGAAGTGATTTCAGCTCTCGGGACCGTCGGACTTTCCGTCGGAATCAGCGCAGAGGCAGGAGCTGCAACGAAGCTCATTCTGGCATTTTTGATGTATGCAGGCCGTCTCGGAGCCCTCACACTCTTCGATTTCCTGCTCAAAGACAAAGACAATCTCTCAATCGAGCGCCCCGAAGGCAAAATGCTCGTCGGTTAACCCGACCGAGCCGGAGAACCGTCCCCCGGCTCGCTTAACAATCAAAACAGAAAGGCATAATTATGAAAAAGAATTTTCTCATCATAGGACTCGGCGAATACGGAAAGCACCTTGCATATAAGCTGCAGTCGCTCGGAAACCAGGTATGCATCGTTGATACGGATAAGGCGCTGATTGACGTGCTTGCCGCGGATTTTCAGAACGCATACGTTGCAAACGGAATGAACAGACTCAATCTCGAGGACCTCGGCGTTGCAAATTACGACGCTTGCATAGTCGGTGTCGGCAACAACTACCAGGCGTCTCTTGAAATCACGTCGCTGCTCAGGGAGCTCGGTGCCCGCCGCATCGTTTCAAAGGCGACGTCTGACGTTCACGCAAAGTTTCTTAAAATGGCGGGGGCGGACGAAACGGTCTATCCCGAAAGCGAAATGGCGGATAAAACCGCCGCAAGACTCAATTCGGAAAATCTTCTCGACTATATCGAGGTTACGGACGATTACAAAATATTTGAAATCAATATCCCCGATGAATGGCTCGGTAAGGATCTGAAGGAGCTCAAAATCCGCAACAAGTACAACGCCAACGTGATTGCCGTCGTCCGCGCGGGCAAGGCAAGCCTGCCCACCGCCGACTATACCTTTGCCGAAGGAGACCACGTTTTCCTGCTTGCCACCGAGCAGATTATCAAAAAACTTCAGTAATTTGCCCAAAAATCTTTTTTCGACAGTCTTCTGCCTGAAAGCCTTGACGAAAACCGAAAAAAGTGTTATTATTAGCATACATCTATTATAAGGAGATATAAGCAATGAAGAAAATTCTCGCAATCATTCTCGCTCTCATTATGACAGCGTCTCTGTGCAGCGTATTTGCCTCAGCCGAACTTGAAGCCGAAGCATTTACCGGTGAAGGCACTGAAGCTTCCCCCTATCTCATCAAGAATGCAAAGAATCTCGTATATCTGCAGAAACAGGTAGCCGAAGGCAATACATATGCCGGCAAGCTGTTCAACCAGACAAATGACATTGATCTTGCCAATGCCGAATGGACTCCCATCGGAACCAGCCCCAAGCCCTTCAGCGGCGTATATGACGGCTGCGGCTATGCCATCAACAATTTCTCAATGACCCAGAACCCCGGCATCGTCGGTCTGTTCGGATTTATCTGCGCAACTGCCGACTGTGAAGCCGGTGTTGCAAACCTGACAATCAACGGAAAGGTCAAGATTGACGGCATCAAGGATGCCATCGCAATCGGTTCCGTTGCCGGCTGGTGCTACAAGGATGCAACCGACGGTTTCAAGCAGATTTATATGATTAACCTCACTTCAAACGTTGATTTCGAAATCAAAAACGTAACCAATCAGCCTCGTTTCGGCGCAGTCGTCGGATATGCTTTTTGCACAACCCTTGAGAACTGCGTAAACAACGGGAACATCGTTTACACCGGCTCAGCCGTATCCCGCGTCGGCGGTATTGCCGGTCAGTCAAACCGCTCCGTCTTCAGAAACTGCGTAAACAACGGTAAGATTTCCATTGAACTTTCAAACGGAAACGCAACCGCTGCAGGTATCTGTCCCATCGTAACCTACAAGGTGGATAACGTTTACACAGAGTTCGTGAACTGCATCAACAACGGCGAAATCAAGGCGACAACAAAGGGCAACAGCGCCTGCTACGTTGCCGGTATCGCCTCCAACCCCTACTCAAGCGGAGCAAAGTATTTCTTCAAGATTGACAGCTGTGCCAACACCGCCAACATCTACTCAGCCACTGCTTCTACCACATACTACGCCTACAACGGCGGTATTATGGGTTACGGCAACAAGTCCGAGTGGTACGTAACGAACTGCGTCAACACCGGAGTAATCACAAACGAAGGCGGCAAGGATGCCAGAAACGGCGGTATCGTATCCGTTTGCTCAACAGCCGACGGCGACGCAAGCGTTGCCTTTGCAAACAACACGTCGGTTGTTCCCGCATTTGCATACTCAGCACACGACAAGGGAACCTACACAGACGACACACCCGCTGCAACAGCTCAGGTTCTTGTTGATGCCATCAAGGCCAAGATTACCGAGTCTCAGATAAAGATCAACGGCTTTGACACAACTCCCAAGGCCCAGGTCATTCCCGAAACTCCCGTAACCGCTGACAACGCCGTATACTTTGCAGTCGTTGCTGCAGTCGTTGCCGTCCTCGGCACAGCCGTTCTCAAGAGAAGAGAAAACTGATAACACTTCCACGGGGCTGTTCAGCTGTGAGCAGCCCCTTTTTTTCAAAAAAGGAGCCCGAAAATGAAAAAGAAGATTATTTCCGCAGCGCTGGCTGCGATGATGATGCTTTTGTGCGTTCCTGTTTTATTATCTGCCGAGACTGTAGCGGCAGATGCCACACATCTTGATATGAATACTGAAGTAAGATATTTCGGAAGAACTTATGAAGCATCGGGCTCCCACTGGTTCAACTGGTCGGGTTCAGGCTTCACCTTTACCTTTAAGGGCGAGTCCGCCAAGGCGAAATTTGTGAGCTCCGCCCCCGGAGGAGACAATACCGCATATATCAAAATTTACGTTGACGGTGTCGAGCAGCCCGACGTTGCGCTGACGAAGCAGGAGCAGACCGTCACGCTTGCATCAGGCCTTGATGCCTCGAAGGAGCACGTAATCACGGTTCGCAAGAGAACCAACGCCCGTTCATCATCAGCCGGAGTGTCCTGGATTTCAATCTCGGACGGAGGCACGAAGCTGACTCCTGCCGCTGCAAAAACCAGATACGTTGAATTCATCGGCGACTCTCTGACAGTCGGCTACGGTTCAATCGGCGACGGAGCTTCAGCCTGGAGCACCGGAACCGAAGACGTGACTAAGACCTATATCCCCGCTATCTGCGAAGCTCTTGATGCGGATTACGGAGTAATTGCCGTTTCCGGCCGAGGAATCGCCCGCAACTACGGCGGAGATACTGACAAGCTTATTCCTTACCTTTATACTAAACTTGACGAATACAACAATCCGGGCATCAACTGGGATTACAGCATAAAGCCCGATGTCATCGTTGTAAATATGGGTACGAACGATGAAGGCTGCCTCGGAACGAACGGGTTTACGAAGGAAGAATTCATTGCAAAATATGAACAGTTCCTCAAAGACCTGCGCGCCAAGCTGCCCGATACGAAGATTGTCGTAACCTACGGTCTTACCGACCGCGGACTTGAAAGCCCGATTTCCGATATGGTTTCGTCTCTTGTAAAAGCAGGCTTTGAGGGCCTTAGCTACGTCAAGTGCCAGACCTGCAAAGCCGATGAAAAGAATCTCGGACATCCGAATCAGGCAGGCTACGCAAAGAACGTGACCAAGCTTGTCGATGCCATAAACGAAGTAACCGGCTGGAACAAGACTGAAGACACTGCCGTTGCAGATACAACGGAAGCCGAGACAGCTGCCCCCGAAACAGAGCCCGAAGTCTCACAGACTGCTGACTCGGAGCCCGCAACGGAAGCACCCGAAGATACAGTCGCTGAGCCGCAAAAGTCCGGCTGCAGCTCGTCTGCCGCCACCGCCGCCTCTGCACTGACGGCTGCCGTCCTTGCCGGCGCGGCAGTATCCAAAAAGAGAAAACGCGAATAAACCGAACAAGTCGGGTTAAGCTGATAAGTCGGGAAAACGAATAATACGGATAAGCCGAGTATGTCGAATAAGCCCAAAAGCTGCTGAAAGCGTGATGTTTTCAGCAGCTTTTTCCATCCGCGGCTTGCTGTGATTCCGAAAAAATGATGCCGGGTAAGTCCGCCACAAGAAGCGTGAAGTCGCAGATTGAGATATCAGATTGCAATTGTTTACAATGCAGTAATAAATGGCGATAATCGAGTGAAAAGCACCCAAAAGATGACACTGCGGTGGTGAAACATCACACTGTCTTAGACGAAAATCGGTCAAAATCGTTCACAATGAATTAACATTATGCAAAAATCAGGTCCAAAAAGCCGTTTCTGCTGATGCTGCGGCGAGGAATTCTCTTGCTATTTTTTAAGGTAAATGATATAATACGACGCAATATGATACAAATATTGCTCGGGATATAGTATATGCGGATTATTTCGCCTGCGTTTTTCTGTAAAATCAGAATCCGATATAAGCTCAAAAAATCCCGTAAAAAAGGAGTATGATTTTCATGAAGAAACGAATCGTCGCAATGTTGTTGACAGTGGTAATTGTTCTGTCAACCATGATTCAGGGATTGCCGGCCGATGCGGCTTCCAAATGCAATCACTGGCTTTACTACGAATACGAAAATCTCGGAAACGGCACTCACCGTAAATATTGTACAAAGAGCGGCTGCGGATACAGCACTACCGAAAACCACAATCTTTCCAAGAAGCCGGCTAAAGATGCCTCATGCGAGAATGCCGGAAATATTGCTCATTATGCGTGTTCAAAATGCGATGCGCTGTACGCCACGAATAATACCAGCCAGCCTCTGACTCAAAGTGACGTAACTATAAAAGCACTCGGGCACAACTACGAATGGGTGAACTTGGCAGTCGGACACGTTAAAAAATGTACAAGATCCGGATGTCTTTCGACTGACGGAAGCCACACCGCCACTCACACTGATTACGTGGATAACAAGGACGGACTGACTCATTCAAAGGGCTGTCATTAGGACGGATGCACTCTTGCGTCTAACGAATCTCACACCTGGAAGCTCGGCGAAGTCACAACAAATGCCAAGTGCGGTGAGGCGGGAGTCAGAACCTACACCTGCATCTATTGCGGCGGAACAAAAACCGAACCAATCACTGCTCTGCAGCATATACTCACGAAATATGATGACAATGCGGACGGCTCCACTCATAAGGTCAGCTGCACACGCGACGGCTGCACGTATTCAGAGAACCGTTCTCATACTCTTAAAAAAACCGAAGCAAACGCGCACAGCTGTCTGAAGGACGGTAACTATGCTTACTATAAATGCTCAGACTGCGGTGCAATGTACGGCACCAAGGACGACGGCTCTGTGGATACTTCAAAGACAATGACGAGCGAGAGCATCGTTGATAAAGCACCGGGCAAACATGACCCCAAATGGGAAGCCTACACAGAGTTGGCAATTAATTACCATTGTCAGAGATGTACGGTGTGTGGGAACAAGCTGATTGAGAGTATTCACGTTGTGGTGACCACGGATAAGTTCGTTTATCACGAAGAAGTTCCGAGCTGCCAGCAGAATCCTCATTCGGCATATTACAGCTGCCCTCATGACGGCTGTGACATGGTTTTCACAGATACGGATTCAGCAACGGTAATCAACAAGAACCAGCTGCCCGCTCCCGCAGCACACAGCTACGTATATACTGTAAACACATTAAATAACGGAACACACACTGCAACCTGTTCTGCCTGCACGCATTCCGAGAATTTGACGCATACAAAGCTGACATACGTTGCAAAGGAAGCTGCCGCTTGTACCGAGACCGGCACGGACGAACATTACGTGTGCGACGATTGCGGCGCATGGTTCAAAGTCGTCAGCGGTCAGGCAGACACGACTGTCCCGTATACGTCTGCTGATTTTGTGCTGAATGCTCTGAATCACGACTACGTCTGGTCCACCGTCGTCGACGGTCTGGATATCGCACACAAGGGCGTCTGCTCAAGATGTAAAGGCTTCACTACCCATGCGGTAACACACTATGATTACGTGGATAACAAGGACGGAGCTACACACTCAAAGAGCTGTCACCAGGACGGCTGCACGGTTTCTTCTTCGGAAAACCACACCTGGAATCTCGGTGAAGTGACTGAAGCCGCCAAGTGCAATTCTTCGGGTATCAGAACCTATACCTGCCTTCTCTGTTCAGCCACAAAAACAGAGCCGATTGACGCTTTGGAGCATCAGCTGAAATATACGGACCTCGGTAACGGTCAGCACAAAGTGTACTGCGACCGTGAAAACTGCACTTACACTGAAAACGTTGCGCACAATCTTGAAAAGGTTGAGGCAAATGCGCACGACTGTGAAAAAGACGGCAACTATGCTCATTGGAAGTGCACGCAGTGCGGCGCACTTTACGGTGTAAAGCAGGACGGTTCGGCAGATACGGAAAATCAGCTGACAGAAGACAAGATTGTAGATAAAGCTTCCGGTCACAAATATGAGTGGACGGTTAAATATCTTACGCTTCTCGGCGAGACCGGCACATATTACCATTGCAATATCTGCAAATATTGTGAAGACGTTGATATCTTTACAAGACATGCTGTTTTATCAGCCGATTCTTTCGTCTATCACGAAAAGGTTCCGGCAACCTGTCAGGTGACCGGCACTGAAGCGTATTACTCCTGCCCTAACACAAAATGCGATTTACTGTTCTCATCTGCATCATCTGAAAGCGTCATTGATGCTCCTGAAGTGATTCAGACCGTTTCTCATTCATATGTTTATACCAATAACGGCAACGGAACCTGCACCGGTAACTGTATTTACAGCTGCGGTTCAACCGACGGACCGAAAAACCATAATTTGCAGCATACTGCCACCACAGCTACCTGTACGCAGGACGGAACCAAGGAATACTGGTACTGCAGCAACTGCACCGTGTATTTCTCGGATAAAGACGCACTGAATGCCATTCCGGATCTGACAACCTGGCTTACATCCGACGGAATCAAACCTGCAACCGGACACAGCTGGGTGTATACAGCCTCCGGCGCGATTATTAATGCCGCCTGCAATTGCTCGGCATCCGACAGCATCGAGATAAAGGTTCCGGACTCCGTCATTATATTTGACGGAAGTGCCAAGGGAACCACGATAAAAGACGGAAAGACATCCGTCGGCGGTATTGAACTCCTTCCTGCCATTATGTACGTGGGAACCGGTTCAACTCAATACGTCTCTTCGTCTGCTGCTCCTGTCAACGCAGGCACATATGAGGCGAGAATTACCATCGATCAGAAAACCGCAGCAGTTGCCTACACCATTTCGGCACGCGATATCACCCTGACGGTTGTCGACGTTGAAACAGGTACATACACTTACGACGGAAACGCCAAAACCACAACCGCAACTTACAGCGGACTTATCGGAACTGATTCCCTGGCATATACGCTGTCTTATTCGGATAACGTAAATGCAGGTACCTGCACAGTCAGCATTGCAAGCGCAGTAATTTCATCCGGTATTGCAGGCAACTACAATCTGATTACAACAGATACGGGTACAGTTGTCATTGACAAAGCCACGGCAGTGATTTATGTCGATGATACTCCGATAAACAAAATCTACGGTGAGGCAGTAGTCATTCCCGTTGCTTCTTCCTCTTTCGGAATCGTGTCCTGCGATAAAGTTCCCGGAGATATGACGGCAGTCGGATACTACGTTATTACGTATACGGTAACAGGTACTTCCAACTACAATGGGGCAACCAAAACCGTAAACGTTTCAATCTCTCACAAACAGGTTAGTGAACCAAGCGTCACGGGTACTTATACCTACACCGGTTCTGAAATTATTGCAAACGTTGTCGGGAAAGCAGCATATATGATTGAATCAGGCGCGGTGAAAGCCATCAACGCCGGTGATTATACCATCATCTATACTCTTGACGGCAACCATGAATGGGCAAAGGGTTCAGACGGAATCGTAACCTGGACAATCAATAAGGCTCAGGCTGTTATCACGGTTGATGAAACACCTATTGAGAAAACCTACGGTCAGCCGGTTACCGTTCCGACAGCGTCATCCAGCTTCGGTCAGGTTATCTGTGATAAAACTTCGGCCGATTTGACCCAGGCGGGTTCATACACAATCACATACACAGTGCCGGGAACCGATAATTATTTCGGAGCAACCAAGACCGTATCGGTGAAGATTAATAGGCTTCCCGTCAACGAGCCCGTTGTCATCGGCAATTATACCTACACAGGATCTGAACTGACGGCAGTCATCACCGGAAAAGAAGCTTATATGACAGAAGCCGGTGCAGTGAAAGCCGTCAACGCCGGTATTCAGACCATCACTTACACTCTTGACGGAAACCACGAATGGGCAAAGGGTTCAGACGGAATCGTAACCTGGACAATCAATAAGGCTCAGGCTGTTATCACAGTTGATGAAACACCGATTGAAAAGACCTACGGTCAGATAGTTTCCGTTCCCACGGCATCTTCCAATTTCGGTAAGGTTTTCTGTGATAAAACATCGAATGACCTGACTCAGGCGGGTTCATATACGATTACATATTCCGTAACCGGTACCGATAACTATTTCGGAGCAACCAAGACAGTATCGGTGAAGATTAACAAGCTCGCTGTCAACGAACCTGTTTCCGTTGGCTCCTACACCTATAACGGGTATGAACAGTTCGCATATGTTGTCGGAATTAAGGATTATATGACTGAATCCGGTAAAACAAAGGCAGTTAATGCCGGAGTTCATACCATCACTTATACACTTGATGATAACCATAAATGGGCAGACGGTTCAGACGGAATCGTCCTGTGGACAATCAATAAGGCTCAGGCCGTTATTACAGTTGACGATACTCCCATTGTCGTATCCTATGGTAATACCGTGACCGTTCCCACAGCCGTTTCCAACTTCGGAAAGGTAATCTGCGATAAAGTCTCGGCTGATATGACAGAAGCGGGTTCGTATACGATTAATTATTCGGTAAACGAAACCGAAAACTATTTAGGTGCAAGCGTTACAGTCAGCGTTTCTGTAAATCAGCTCGAAGTCAACGAGCCGAAGGTCACAGGTCCTTATACCTACACCGGCTCAGAACTGATTGCAGACGTTACGGGAAAAGAAGAGTATATGACAGAATCGGGCGAGGCCAAAGCAATCAACGCCGGTACGCACACGATTACATATACACTTAATTCCAATTACAAATGGGCGGACGGTTCGGATGGAATCGTAACCTGGACAGTTGATAAGGCACAAGCCGTCATTACGCTTGATGAAACACCGATAGTCATAACCTACGGTGAGACAGTCAATGTTCCCGCGGCATCTTCCGACTTCGGTCAGGTAATCTGCGATAAAACTTCGGATGATTTGACTCAAGCGGGTTCATACTCAATCAACTATACTGTGCCTGATACCGATAATTATTTCGGCGCAGTCAAGACCGTAAGCGTAACGGTGAATAAGCTGGCAGTAAATGAACCGGCTGTCAACGGTACTTATACCTACACAGGCTCTGAGCTGACCGCAGCCATCACCGGAAAAGAAGCTTATATGACAGAAGCCGGTGACGTCAAAGCGCTTAACGCCGGAACATATACCATAACCTATACTCTCGATTCCAATCACGCATGGGCAGACGGTTCTGACGGTGTGATAATCTGGACGGTGGAAAAAGCATATGCCCTTATCACTGTCGATGAAACCCCGATTGTCATAACCTACGGTGAGACCGTAAAGATTCCGGTCGCAGTATCGAACTTCGGAACGGTAAACTGTGACAAGGTTTCCGGCGATATGACAAATGCCGGTTCTTACGTAATAACATATAACGTTCCGGGAACGGACAACTATTACGGTTCCTCAAAGACGGTTTCCGTGACAGTAAATCAGCTGGTTGTCAAAGAGCCGGTCGCCACGGGCTCATACACCTACACAGGCTCCGAGCAGACGGCAGTTATTACCGGGAAAGAAGCTTATATGACTGAATCCGGTGAGACTCATGCCGTAAATGCCGGAAAGCACACAATCACATATACAATTGGCTCCAACTACAAATGGGCTGACGGTTCGGACGGAATCGTAGTCTGGACGATAGAAAAGGTCTGGGCGCTTATCACGGTCGATGAAACTCCGATTGTCAAAACCTATGGTGAGGCCGTCAAGATTCCCGCCGCAACTTCGAACTTCGGGAAAGTCGAATGCAGCAAGGTTTCCGCAGATATGGTTGATGCCGGTTCCTACGTCATCACATACAGTGTTGCCGGCACCGAGAACTATTACGGTTCATTAAAGACAGTATCGGTGACAATCAATCAGCTGGCTGTCAAGGAACCGACCGTTACGGGCTCATACACCTACACAGGTTCAGAACAGACTGCAGCAGTAAGCGGAAAAGAAGCTTATATGACTGAATCCGGTGAAGTTAAGGCAACAAAAGCAGGAGTCCACACGATTACGTACAAGCTCGACAATAACCACAAGTGGGCAGACGGCTCTGACGGTTCCGTAACTTGGAGCATTGCCAAGGCTCAGGCCTCCATTAAAGTTGATACAACCGAGATTAAAAAGGTTTTCGGAGAGAAGTGGACACTGCCGACAGCCGTAACGACCTTCGGCACCGTAACATGTGACAAAACTCAGGCGGATCTTACAAACGTCGGCACTTATACGGTAACTTATACCGTTGCCGGAACCACTGACTATGCCGGTGACTCCAAAGTTCTGACCGTTAAGATTTCAGCTTTGGCAGTAAACGAGCCCACCGTCAGCGGTGATTATAAATATAATGGAAAAGAACAGACGGTTTCTCTTGCCGGAGTAGAGTCGTTTATGACAACGAAAGACAGTTTGACTCAGACCGAGACCGGTATTTACACCGTAAACTTCAAGCTCGATGCAAATCACATCTGGGCCGACGGTTCTGACGGTATCGTAACCTGGGAAATCAAGGCAGCTCAGCTTTCGGCAAATGATAAGCAGCAGCCTGCCGAAAACAATAAGCAGACCGTTATCGTTGAGACGGATGAAGGCTTCCCGTCGGATGTTCAGGTCATAGTTGAAGTGACTGCCGAAGCGTCCGTTGCAGAACAGATTGAGAAGAAGGATACTATTGTTGACTACAACAATATACCTGATGATAATCTGAAACTCGGCGAAAACGAGCAGATCGGCATCGTGTTTAAAGTCAAGCTGGTCCGTATGGTTGACGGAGTTGCAGAGGAAATTCAGCCTTCTGACATCGCTCCCGGAACCAAAATCCGTGTCAAGATGCTCATCCCCGAAGACGTTGACGTATCCAAGGTAAGCCGAATTCTTCACGTTCACTCTGAAAGTGATATCGAGGAAATTCCGTTTGATATCTCAAAGCTGGACGCTGACAGATATTACGAGATTGAAATCGACCGTTTCTCGGAATTTGCCTTCGTATACGAACTTTCAGAAGAAGCCGCAGAATCCGCAAAGACGATTATTCTCCCGCTTATCATCATAATTGCCGTAATCATCGCAGCGGCAATCGTGTTTATCTGGTTCATTCTGGGAAAGAAAAAGAAAAAGGAAAAAGAAAATAATTAATTCATTTTCCCGGACCGCGGTGAAAATCAATTAATTCGAAATCACAAAGGGGCTGTTAAAAAACTCAGTGTTTTAACAGCCCCTTAAAAATGCACGGACGGGTACCGTGCATTTTGAGCAAATTTGCACCGATTTTGCCGGGATTTTATTATTTAATTGGGTACTTGCCGAGGGGCAATTTGCCGGCGACTTTAAAAAAGTCGATGACTTTTTTAACAGTCGCCTTGTATGATTTATTATGGTTATCCGAGCTTTTTCTTGAGCGTTGAAAGATCGTTTTCGGTAAGCCCGGTTCCGATAAGATATTCCTTTGCTTCTTTCTGCAGATCGGCCGTCTTCAGGTTGTCCGTACCGAACAGAGCGCACAGAGTCTTTTCAAGGTTGGAACTGAAGATGATTTCATATTTTTCGTCTGATTCTTCAAGAGCGTAGAAGTTTCTATAAGTCAGCATATAATCCTTGCGGATTTCGTCGTACGAAGCGCCCATATAGCACTCGATAATTGCACAGAGAATGCCCGTGCGGTCCTTGCCTTCTTTGCAATGAATGAGGTAGGGCCCGTTGTTATTAACGATAAAGGTTATGCATTTGCATACCTTCCCTGAGAAATCCGCGCTTGTGAAATCGTAGCCCATCAGAGCATTTGAAATGTTGAGGCCGCTGAAATAGCTGCTGGAGTAAGCCTCGTAGGCTTTCATTTCGTCCGTTGTATCGGTAAGGTTGAGGACGGTTTTAACTCCTGCCTTCTGCATAGCAGCCATTACGTACTCGGTACGTCCGAGATCTGGATCGACGGGCGAAGAACTGCGGTAGAGGACTCCTGCACGGATTCCTTTGGTGTTTACCGTTCTGAAATTGGCGAACTCCTCATCCGAAAGAGAAGCGTAATCAGTTCTTACGTTGGTTCTTGTAAGCTGACGCAGTGTGTATTCTGCGAGATATCCGCCTTTTTCTTTCAGAGCAATGCTTACTTCGGTGAGATTTATTTCCCATTTGTACCCGGGATCTTCCGTGATTTTGCTCTTTGTTCCGATTCCGGCGGTCGTTGCAAAGTCGCCCATATTGATGGCTACGGCAACCTCATTGTCCTCGGTGTCAATTCTGACAATCATATTGCCCGAATCAACGTCTGAGAAAGACGTTCCGACAGGGACGACGGCCTTAACGCTGCCGAAGGTAACGGTTACGGTATCGGCGGCCTCAATTCCGAGAGCGTTGAGTTCTGCAGGAGTGAGACTCAGAACGACGTTTCCATACTTGCTGATTGATTTTATGCCGACAGTCGTCTCAACTGCGGCGGTTTCGGATTCAGCGGATACGGAATCCGTATTCTGAGACTCAGAGACAGCTTTCGTTTCGTCACCTCCGGCAACGCCGCCGCAGCTGCAAAGACACAAAATGCATGCCATAAGGCAGCAGGTAAGTGCAATTATTCTTGTTTTCATAAAAACGTGCTTTCACATTGTGAAAGCGTCCTTTCATCAGATTTGCTTTCATTATCTCAACCCGGGAAAGCGAAGAGGGTATAAAACCGTTTTCCTGAATTCAGCAAATAGTAATTATATACAATTATTATTAACAAATCAACATATTGACGCAGAATCCAAAAGCATTATTTGTATTGCACGAATCTTTAGTGTCATCTATGGCATTCGCAGATGCAGCGAATGCACCCCCACGAACGCCGCCGCGCCCAGCAGTCATAAAAATAATCCCGCAGGCACAAGGCCGTTTTTTCAATCTTCCCTTTACAAGAACCGCTTGTTCTGATATGATATAAAAGAACCACAGGTTATCTTTTGCAAACGGAGGAATACAATGCTGCTAAACGACAACGAATATCTGATAATCGTCGAGCAAATCAAGGGCGAAATTGCCAAAGCACAGTACAAAGCGACGCTTTCTGTCAATCGGGAATTGATTCTGCTTTATTACAATATCGGCAAGGTCATCAACGAAAACAAAACATGGGGAAATAAGTTTATCGACAACCTTGCCAAAGATATCAAGCTTTCATATCCGGACAGCACCGGTTATTCCGTACGAAATTTGAAATATATGGCAAAATTTGCCGATACTTATCCGGAAGAACAAATTGTGCAAGAGGTGCTTGCACAATTGACGTGGTATCACAATATTGCTTTGCTTGATAAAGTAAAAGACGAAAATGTTTCGGTTTGGTACGCCTGTGAAACTCTGAAAAACGGTTGGTCGAGAAACGTACTAGTGCATCAGATAGAAAGCCACCTTTATGAACGGCAGGTGCTTGCCGATAAAATCACGAATTTTGAGACAAAACTCCCTGCCGCCGAAAGCGAGCTTGCTTTGCAAACAATCAAGGATCCGTATATCTTTGATTTCATCCCGTTCAAGGAGGATATGGTCGAGCGCGATATTGAAAACGCGCTTGTCAAGGATGTAACCGCGCTTCTGCTTGAACTCACACCGGTTTTGCGTTTGTCGGACATCAGTATCATCTGAATGTTGGCGGAGACGATTTTTATATTGATCTTCTTTTCTATAATCTGAATCTGCGTTCTTACGTAGTGATCGAACTAAAAACCGGAGATTTCAAACCGGAGTACGCCGGACAGCTCAATTTCTATCTTTCCGCTGTGGATGTCATTCTGAAAAAGGATGGAGACAACCCCACGATTGGCCTTCTGCTCTGTAAGAGCAAGAACAACCTTGTTGCTGAATACTCGCTTAAGGATATGAGCAAGCCGATAGGCGTAAGCGAATATCAGATTACGGGCAACCTTCCCGAAGGACTTGCTGAACAGTTACCATCGGTGGAAGACATTCAGAAACGTATCAAAAAATAAAGTGTCATTATGAAAATATTAGACGAAAACAAGCTGAAAAAGATGGCAGATTATATCAATAGATATATCCGCACACACAACGGGGACTCGCCGAAATTCGGGGAAATCCTTGCATATATGGATATGAGCAAGTCGGTCGGATATCGGTATCTGACGCGACTGAACGAGCGCGGAATCGTTGTCTACTCAGGAAAGGGAACGCTTTCTGTAAATGGTCAGGAAAAGATGAAAACGCATTTCTGCCGTCTGCCTATCCTCGGCGACCTGATCTGCGGCTCTCCCGAAGAACAGGAACAGCATATCGATGGGTATCTTTCCGTTCCTGAAGAGTGGGTGGACGGAGAATGCTTTCTGCTTCGTGCCTACGGGGATTCTATGATCGATCTCGGAATCGAAAAGGGCAATCTGATACTTGTGAAGAAAACGGCGGAAGCATCCGACGGACAAGTCGTTGTTGCGCTGATGGAGGATGGAAACACGCTCAAACGCATCCGTTATGAAAACGGAGAGCCGGTGCTATATGCCGAAAACAAGTCATATCCAGAAAGCAAACGGGTGATCCATCCGAAGAAACTTGTAGTTCAGGGCATAGCATTGAAGCTGATCAAAGATATCCGGTGAAGTGTAAAGGTTGAGAGATAAATATCCCATTACATACTGCCCGGTTTGCCACCGGACCGTTCAAGTCCCGTTACCACAGCAGTCAAAAAATAATCCCGTAGGCACAAGGCTCACGGGATTTTGTCAAACAAGCCGGTAAAATCTCACAATCAAAGCAGAGATAATGGATATTCTGGAACCAAAAAAGAAGCAGCATCTGATAAAAATACAGGTGCTGCTTTTTTGAGCATATGATGCGGGAAGACAGGCTTGTGCATCTGATGCTGAAGCGGAATTATCAGTCAAGTTCAAAATAATCCATAAGGGCATGGTTAATTTTGTCCTTCAGTATTTCGTCTGTAATTGATGAAACTTTATTGCAAAGACGGCTTTCGGAAACCGTTCGGATTTGCTGAAGCATAAGCACGCTGTCGCGGGACAGGCCGCTTTCCGATGCGGTAAGCGGTACCTCAGTCGGATAGGTTTTTGCTCCGGGCTTGATTGATGAAAAGGGAATACAGGTAAACACAGTCAGGTTGTCGTTTACCGCATCGTTTGATACAACAAGAACGGGGCGAATTCCTTTTTGTTCGCTTCCTTGGACTGGGTCGAGATTCAAAAACCAGATATCCCACTTCTTTACCATTCGCAATCCTCCGCAGAAATAAGTTTTTCCGTATCCGCATCGGATTTCTCAAAATCTTTATGTGTTCCCAGCGTTCTCTTCATAAAGTCTGCATCAGTTGCCGCTTTTTTCATTTCTGCGGCATAGAGCTCCTTCTGCTTTGCTTTTACAAAGTTTTCAATGGCAAGATTGATTCCTTCAGTGACAGAATCGAGCTCCTTTATTTGAACGAAAAATTCCAATTGTTCTTTATAATATTTATTGATGTTAACAGTGGTTTTAATTGTTGCATTAGTCATGGAATTACCTCCTTACCGACCTTTTATATTATTATATATTATACCCGGCAATCTGTCAATATTTTACAACCATATAAAAAACCATATCGTCAGGCAATATTGGCAGGAGGCATGTAATGATTGCATACGGATTCTGTTCATTCCGGAAAAATCCCGATGGCGCAATGCCGGCGGCATTCTTTTGATATTCTCGCAAAATACGAATCCTTGCATATTTGATTGAACCGCCGTGTACCGATCGGTACGCACGGTGGTGTGAGAGGTCGGACACTCAAATAATGGATGACCTCCTACTCGATT
>DCGL01000169.1:13688-13832 GCA_002314565.1 Clostridiales bacterium UBA1779 | reverse complement strand
TGGCAAACTCGGGTTATAGCAAAAATAACGGAAAAAATCAAGATTTGACTGTAAGTTGCAAGTGCCGCGGTGAGATGACAAGGGATGACAATGGACGGTTCTTTGACTTCCCGTGGGAGCAACTTGCCTTCCCCACGGGGGAAG
>DCGL01000169.1:5182-13581 GCA_002314565.1 Clostridiales bacterium UBA1779 | reverse complement strand
AAAAGAACCGTCCCTTGTCATCTTAGCAAAATCGCAAGATGACAAAAGAACCGTCCCTTGTCATCTTAGCAAAATCGCGAGATGACAAAAGAACCGGTCTCCCTGCGGGTCGGTCGGTTCGCGGTTCGAACAGTCCCCCGGACTGTTCTCAGGTACCGCTCACCTTGTCATCTCGTTGCCGAAGGCAAGGAAAAGAGGCTGTTTTACAGTCCAAGATAACCTGGCTAAAAAACAGCCCCTTCCCCGGGATTCTCAATTGTTTTTACTCTTCAACGATGTCGGCGTCATCGACGGGCTCGCCGAATTCAGTCTTTTCGTATTTTTCGAGCTCCTTTAAGAATGCGTTTACCTTTTCCTTACCGATATTGAAATACTTACCGGTATCGAGGATGTTCGTCCAGAGATAGCCGTCATCGGTCAGGCCTATTGTAAGATCATAGATGCCGAGCAGCTCGACGGAGCTTGCGATGGAAATCAGTCTCTCGCCGGTTTCCGCATCGGGCTCGTTTTTCACGTCGGTGCAGTCAAGCAGCATCGCCCATACGGTTTCGGTCGGGATATCGCCGTAAACGTAAGTCGTATTGCGGTCGCGCATATCGTAAACTTCGCCTGTTGTCAGATTTTCGCGCAGTGAAACGGCGTCGATAAAATCACCGAGTGTCGCCGGGACGAAATCGCTGTTTACGAGCAGGTGAATGTTTTCCCAGTCTTCGGAATAAAAGGCAATGGCAATTTCGGGCTTTATGCCAACGACGGAATAAACCGTTCCTTCAAGAGTTTTATCGTTGCCGAGCGTTATTTCCTGAATTGTAATCGTGCTCTTTCCGAGATCCTCGCCGCGTTTTTCCGTGGGAATTGCCGAATTGCGCTCGACGTACTCCTTCCCGTTCCAGATAACCGTGGAAACGGCCATTCTTGCAAAGCCCATTTCGTCGCCCGGCATAATTCTGTCGACGGAAACCTGCGATTCGGCTTTTTCTCTTGCCCTGTCTGCGATAATAACTGCCGGAACGGCTATTGCACAGATAAGAACTGCAATGCATGCGGCAATCAGTACGATTTTTCCTGCGGATTTTTTCTTTTTCATTTTAATTTTCACATCAGCGGCCTCAATGAGATCACCGTCGATTTTTCCTATTGCGTCGGCGAGCTTTACGTCTCTCATGTGATTAACCCTTCTTTCTTAAGATATTGCGAGAGTTTGTCTCTCGTGCGTTTCAGTGTGATTTTTACAAGACTTTCGGAAACGTTCATTCTCTCACAGATACTTTTTATCGCATCACCGTAAAAGTATCTTCGGATAAAAACGTTTCTTTCTTTTTCGGAAACGGAGCGCAAGAATGACGACACGGCTTTTCCGATTTCATCGGAATCCGCCTCGGACGAAAAATCCGAATCTGCGGCAACCTCTGCAATTTCATCGAGGGAGACCTCGAACTCCGTCGGGCAGCGCTTCTTCGCGCTGTTGTGCCTCCATCTTGAAATGGCAATTTCTCTTGCAATTTTTCCGACAAATGCTTTGAAATTCTCAGGTCTGTTCGGGGGAATACTGTTCCAGGATGCAAGCAGAACGTCATTTTCGCACTCCTCACTGTCCGACTCGTTACCGAGAATGTTGTTCGCAATGTATGCGATATACTTGCCGTACTTTTTCTCGGTTTCGGATATTGCATTTTCATTGCGTTCAAAGAACAGATTTACGATTTCTTCGTCTTTCATTCTGACCTCCTTTCCGTTTTCTTCAAGGCCTTTCACACATATACACGCCGAAAGTGGGTTACAGGTTACAAAAAAGGCCGGAATATTTCAAAAAATCCACATATTTTGCACCGGTTGACAATAGTCACACCGAAAGCGGGTAATAAGTTGCAAAAAAGGCCGGAATATTTCAAAAAATCCGACCTTTTGGGGGAAGTGATTGCTTATTCTTTGCTCTGAACTTTTCTCAGGGCTTCTTCCATCTTTTTGTTCTCCTTCTTTTCCCTGTATGCTGTAATCAGCAGACTGATGATAAAGCATATCACGAAGGATACGGCAAAGCTTATCCATGCAAGCAGATTATCACTCTGGAACCATCTGAAAACGAGGACGAAAATCACGGCAGTTATTATCGTAGATGCTGCAAGGAAGGCAGTTCTCATAACCAATCCCATTTTTTTGATGATTCTGTCAGTGAAAAAGAGGAATCTTTCAAAGGAAAAAATGACGGAAAGGCCTGCAAGCTCAAACAGCACCGGAATCGGCACCGCACGGCTGCCGAATTCAAACATTGGTGAAATTTCGGCTGCTTCATCACCGACGCACAGACAAATCAGGCAGAGAGTCAGAACCGAAGCCCCGTATGAAAACAGAGACTTTTTAAGATATATACTCAAATTTTCGTTTCTCATCATTTTACTCCCAATTTTTCTCTTAGTTCATCGGAATACATTCTTGAAGCAACAATCTGCTCACCGTTGTCAAGCATTATTCTTATTCTGTGTTCAACGTCCGCCCGCAGCGATTTTATGCGTCTGAGATTGACGATGCACGACTTGCTTATCTTGCAGAAGCCGATATCGCAGAGCTTTGATTCAAGCTCATAGAGCTTGAGGTCACTTTCATAAACCTTGTCGCTCGTGTAAACGAAGGTTTTTCTTTCGATTGCTTCAACGTAAATCGCATCGTAAGGGTCGATGAGGTGATAGGTGTCAACGTCCCGCACGCTCAGCTGACTGTCAATAAGACGCAGTGCCGCTATGATTTTTTCGGTCTCCGGCGTCAGCTTCGGACAGCTGACGGCTATCTCGGTATCCTCAAGCTGAGGATTTATGTTGATGGTAATCTTCATTTCATTCGAGTCCGTTTCTTCTGTAAGTAATCGCAAACAGCAATACTACCGCGAAGAAGCTTGCAATTACCACATAAAAATTATCGTACTCAATTGTATCATAAGAAAGACCTGAAATCAAGTTATTTATTCCGTATGTATATGCCATTCCGGCAACATCCGCTAAGTTTTCGTTGAACTCGGAAAGCATCGGAAGGAAGGAAAATACCGCCATAAACGGCACGGCAACGCCCATGGCACTGCTCTGAGACGGACGCGAAACACCGATTGCCGCGCCTAAAATCTCGGATACTATGCAGCCGGAGAGCGTAAATGCAAGATACAGCGCTGAATCCGCGAAAGAATATCCGCCCTGTATGACGATGATCGTAAGTCCTGCGGCACATACGGCGAAAATGAACAGGCCGATTCCCGCAAGATATGAAAAGGGATTTACCCCGCTCATCAGAAGTGTACGAAGGGTTCCTTTTTCCTTTTCCTCGGACACTATGCTCGCCATTGTGATCAGCGGGCACATTCCGATATACATCACCGTGAACATTACGGTGAAATAGTTTTCAGGCATTTCCTCAATATCCACAAGGTTATTCATAACAATAATCATTATCGGATAGAGTACGAACTGAATAAGCAGAACCGGGTTCTTCAGCGTATCCTTGAACTGCTTTTTGAAAATTGCCATTATGTGTCTCATTTTTGTACTCCTTTCTCATACACCGAGCTTGTTGCCGGTGAGTTCCGTAAATACGGTTTCAAGATTGGGTTCGGATGAATGAACGGTACAGATTTTCCCCTCTCTGAGCAAGCGCGCAAGCTCGTCGGCAGACGATGCATTTGCAGGCAGTGACTTTGCACTTCCATCGGCGAGGACAATATTGAGCTTTTTGAGAGTATCGTACTTACGGCAGATTTCGGCCGGTATTCCCTCTTCGATTATTCTTCCGTGACTTAAGAGGGCGATGCGGTCGCACATCTTCTCTGCCTCGTTCATATTGTGGGTCGTGAGAAATATCGTGCAGCCTGCTTTGCGTTTTTTGAGCAGCACTTCATGGATTTCATCTGCCGTTGCCGGGTCAAGTCCGGAGGTCGGCTCGTCAAGAAACATAATTTCCGGGTTCTGAAGCAGTGGACGCGACAGTCTGAGACGACTTTTCATTCCCTTTGAAAGCTTTCCCGCCGGGGTCTTGCGTGCTTCGTAAAGCCCGACTTCTTTGAGAGTTTCGTCGATTTTCGACTTATCTATCCCGAACAGGTCTGCCATAACACAGAGATTGTTATACACGGACAGTCTTTCGTAAATTCCGAATTCATCCATCATTATTCCGATTTTCGCGCGGTTTTCATTCCCTATTCTGCCGGATTCAATGCCGAGCAGCTCCGTCTTCCCGCCGTCCGCTTTGAGCTGTCCGGTCAATATTTTTATCAGCGTCGTTTTGCCGGAGCCCGAAGGTCCGAGCAGACCGTAGATTTCCCCGGGAGCAATATCGAAACTGACTCCCTTCAGCACTTCCTTTTCACCGAAGCTCTTACAGACTTCGGACGCTTGTATGATTCCCATTTTTGAACTCCTTTTATTTGATGAGTATATCATACCACCGCAGCGTTTTTCATTCAACGAGACAGTACACAAGATGCATTTTTTGATACACAAGATACATTTTTCGGGGTAATATTAAAAAAAGCACCCCGAAGAGTGCTTTTTTGTTGCTTATTTGTTGCTTATTCTATCGGTTCGAAATCCGATGCCCCGTGCTTGCACAGCGGGCAGACGAAATCGTCGGGAAGCTCGTCTCCTTCGTAAACGTAGCCGCAAACCTTGCAGACGTATCCCTTTTTGCCCTCCGTTTCCGGCTTCGGCTTTACATTGTTCTGGTAATACGTATAGGTCATGGTTTCCTTGTCGGAAAGCACGCGGGCCTCGGTCACAGAGCAGATGAACATTCCGTGAGTGTCTAGGTCGACGTACTGTTCAACCTTGAGTGACATAAAGGAGTTTATATATTTCGGCAGGAACACGAGTCCGTTGTCCGAACGCAGAGGAGTACAATTTTCAAACTTGTCGACGTTGCGGCCGCTTCTGAAGCCGAAGGCCTCGAAGACCTTGAAAGGAGCTTCAACAGAGAGGCAGCAGACGTTCATCTTTCCCGTCTGTTTGATTACGTGATGGGAATAATTCTGCTTGTTAATGCAGACGGCAATGCGGTTCGGACTGCTCGTAACCTGAGAAACCGTGTTTACAATAAGTCCGTTGTCCTTCGTTCCGTCGTTCGACGTGACGACGTAGAGTCCGTATCCGATTCTGAAGAGGGCGGTCAGGTCGTTCTTGTTTGCGGTTTCTCCGCTCTGAGCGATATAATCGCGGCAGAGCTCGTCTGACAGGGCGTCAATCTGCTTCTTGCTGTCTTCATTTAGCGCGGACATAATCTTTACGTTGTTTTCAGTATATGAAATATCCTTTGCCGTCTGAAGCAGTCCCTTCATAACCTTGATTGCCTGCGGGGCCCAGGAACCGTTTTCAATCATGGCAACGGTCTTGTTCCTGAATCCGCGCTCGGTCAGATGCTCTATGAATTCACGCATAAACGGGAAAATATCCGAGTTGTACGTTGTGGTGGCAAGCACGATTCTGCCGTAGCTGAAGGCACGTGCAACGGCTTCGGCCATATCGCAGCGGGCAAGGTCGAAAACGGCAACGTCCGGACAGCCCTTGGCCTTTAGCTTGTCCGCCAGCACTTCAACAGCCTTCTTCGTGTTTCCGTAAACCGAGGTATATGCAATCATTATACCGTCGCTCTCGGTGGTATAGGATGACCAGAGGTCATAAAGTCCGAGATAATAGCCGAGATTTTCCTTGAGCACCGGTCCGTGAAGCGGGCAGATTGTTTCGATGTCCAGGGTCTTCGCCTTTGCAAGCAGCTTCTGAACCTGTGCTCCGTACTTTCCGACGATGCCGATATAATATCTTCTTGCCTCCGCAGCCCACTCCTCGTTTGCATCGAGTGCTCCGAATTTTCCGAAGCCGTCGGCTGAGAATAGCACCTTATCCGTTGTATCATACGTTACGATAACCTCCGGCCAGTGAACCATAGGAGCGGCAACGAATGCCAGCGTGTGCTTTCCGAGGCTGAGCGTATCGCCTTCACCAACGACGATTCTGCGGTCTTCGAATTCGGTCCCGAAGAAATTCTTCATCATTTTAAAGGCCTTATCCGAGGAAACGACGCTTGCATCGGGATAGATCTTCATAAAGTTTGCGATATTGGCCGAATGATCGGGCTCCATATGCTGAACGACCAGGTAATCGGGCTTGCGGCCGGAGAGCTCCTTTTCAAGATTGTCAAGCCATTCGTGAGTGAAATTGCGGTCAACCGTATCCATAACGGCGATTTTTTCGTCAATTATCAGATATGAGTTGTATGCCATTCCGTTCGGAACCTTGTACTGGCCCTCGAACAGGTCAATCTGATGGTCGTTTACACCGACGTAGCGGATGTCATTCGTGATAGTCATTTATTCGTTCTCTTTCTATAATAATTTGAAATATATGTTCTGCCGATTTTTCAGATTGAGGAGTCCAAAAGCTTGACAAAATCGTTCTTCGGACGGTATCCGATAAGCTGACCGGCGATTTTACCGTCTTTTATCAGTATTACCGTCGGAATGCTGGCGATTTTGAAGGAATTCGCAAGCTCGGGCTGCTCATCGACGTTGCACTTGCCGACAATTATTTTCCCATCATATTCGTTTGCTATTTCATCAATTGTCGGCGCAATCATTCTGCAGGGACCGCACCAGGTCGCCCAGAAGTCGATAAGCACGGGCTTTTTGGATTTCATTACTTCATTATTGAAATTTTCTTTGGTAATTACAATTTCGGACATTTTGTACTCCTTCTCAGTCTTTTAGTGATTTGTAGTAAAGCATGCAGTGGCAGTACCCTTCAAAATTCGGGTCCTTTATCTGCTCTCTGAACTCGCGGCACATACATTTGTTGTCTTCCGTCTTTTCGCGTCTGCAGGGACAATAACCGCCGCTTTGCTTCAGGCCTTCTTTTATGACCTTGACGATTTCTTCATTTTCATTGAGCTTGATTTTCATTTTACCCTGTCTTTCTCTGTATGCCGGCTGCTAAGATTAACTGCTTCGGGTACGTGCTGCGTATACAATACTTGATTACAATATATTATACATCAAAACTTGCGTTTTTTATGTAACCGGGTCTCATTTTTCGGCAAATATTTAAATATGTTTTATACGAAAAGCGGAACCGTCTTACGACGGCTATCGAAATCCGGCTGATATCCGCAGCCCAAATTACTTTATGCGTTCAAGGCCGGCGATGTCCCTGAGCAGTATTTCGCCGCGACGGCTCTCAATGAGGCCGTCGGACGCAAACTGCCTGAGCATTCTTGCGACCACTTCTCTTGCAGAATTCACGGACTGAGCAATTGCTTCCTGAGTCATACGGATTGCGGGACTTCCGGTACGCCTGTATTCGGCAAGCAAAAAATCGGCAAGCCGCTTGTCGAAGCCGTAGAAAATAATCTGCTGCATCACCCACATCACGGCAGAAAATCTTTCGGCTGCCAGTTCGTACGTAAAGCATCTGACGTAGATGTTGCTTTCCATCAGCTTTGCATAAGCCGACGCGGGGATTATCAATATTTCCGCATCAACGACAACCTCTATCTGGGTTTCAAAAGTGATTTGCGCCAGGGCGCAGGAGGCCGACAGGACGCAGTTTTCACCTGCTCCGAGTCTGAAAAGGGTAATTTCCCTGCCCTCCTCTGAGATAATGAAAGCACGGATTTCACCCGACAGAATGTGAAGCATACCTCGGCAGCCGCTTTCGCATTCGCCGAGTATGTAGGCTCCTTCTTTATAATGCTGAACAAAAGCGTTCTGCTCGCAGAACGTTTTTTCCTGTTCGGTAAGTCTGTCCCGGAAAGGAAGCGTTATCAGAGTTTCGTTCATGACAATGTACGCCGTCAGTCAATTACGACGTCCGTAATTGCGACGCTTCTTTCAAAAAATCAACGGCAAAAAGCACAGTTTTTTGTGCACATATCCGTACCGCATACCGTTCGTCTGTATAATTATAGCACAAACGGAGGCCGAAAAACACAGGGTCTGCAAAAAACTTCAGTTTTTGCAGACCCTGTATTTTTGTTGTCTCAGAATCATTCAATAATGATTCAGAGAGAGCGGCAGCTGTATTTGACAGCCAGAATCATTCAATAATGATTCTGAGAGAGTGGTAGCTGTATTTGACAGCCAAAATCAGATCAATAATTTTCGGCGTTGACTTCGAAATATGCCTGAGGATGAGCGCAGACAGGGCATACCTCGGGGGCAGCTGTCCCGACCATAATGTGACCGCAGTTGCGGCACTCCCAGACCTTTACTTCACTCTTCTTGAATACTTCCTGAGCCTCGACGTTGTGAAGCAGAGCACGGTATCTTTCCTCGTGGTGCTTCTCGATGGCGGCAACGGCGCGGAACTTTGCGGCAAGTTCTATAAAGCCCTCTTTTTCGGCGGTCTTTGCGAAGCCTTCATACATATCTGTCC
>DCGL01000169.1:0-5050 GCA_002314565.1 Clostridiales bacterium UBA1779 | reverse complement strand
AATCTGCTCAAAGCCTTCCTTCTTGGCCTTTGATGCCCAGTAGGTGTACTTGTTTCTGGCCTGGGATTCGCCTGCGAATGCAGCTTCGAGATTCTTCTCGGTCTGTGTTCCGGCGTAAGGATTCTTTTTCATTTCGACGATTTCTTCAAGCTTATCGCCCTTCTGGTGGCAGCGGGGGCAGACGGCTTCGGCTCCGTCTTCAACCTGAAATACTTCGCCGCAAACTTTGCATTTGTAAGTTTTCATTTTATTATCCTCTTTCTTTTCAGTATTTGGTATCATATACTATAATTTCCGTGCTGTTTCAACAGGGAAATCTTCCGGGATTGTCGTACTGATACCCGAAAGTAACCATACCTTGTAAATAATTATACTCCGATTTTTAACGCAAGAATGTGACCGGGTTACAATATGATATTATTTTTTACAGATTGCTGCCGTTATCGTCGTTCTGACCGTCAGTGGCAATGTCTTTGCTTTCATCGCTTACGCAGTTTTCACCGCTCTGACTGACATTTGCCGATGAGGGCTGCTCAGACTCTACTTCATTGTAATTATAATTCTGTGACTGATACGATGGATTGTTCATCGCTCTGTATCTTGCCTCTTTTTCGGCAGCCTCGGCAGCGCGGGCATTTTTTACTCTTACACCGATGGTGGAAGCTGCGCCCAATATAGCAAAGAGCAACCCGAGTCCGAGATTTCCGAGCCAGCCCATAAGAATATCCGGCTCTTCCATAAACATGGGAATTGCACGAAGCGATTCGACAAATGTAAGCGTGAAATCAACCTCTCCCTGCTCAAACCACGTTGCATAGGCATAATAGATTTCATAGCCCATTGAGAAATACCAGCCGATGACTATGGACAGAATTCCGAAAACCGACGCAACGATTACGCCCTTTGTGCTCTCTTTTTTAGCAAACAGAGCGTATCCCTTGCAGGCAAGGACAACCCCGATAAAACCGGAGATAAAGGATACAAATCCGATGAGAGACAGAATAAAATATACCGCTGCCCCTGAAAGTGAGAAAAGAAATGCCCCGACTATGCCGTAGACTATGTTCTCCTGATTCTGTGTTTCGTCAATCATAATAATGACCCCCGTATATCTTTTTATTATTTAAATACTCAGTAATATTGTTGTTTTGATTTTTTTATATTTCGGCTGTTTCGTTATGCGGTTTTTCGTTAAATTTTGATTCTCTGTTTTGTGAAAAGCATATCATATTCTACCGGTAAAGTCAATTCATCATCACATTTTCTTCACCGTATTTTTCTGTCCGTATTTTTTCTGTGAGATACAAAAATGCTTTCTCGCTATTATACCTCACCGAATTATTACTGCGGTAATTTTTCGTGGGGTACGAACGGCGAAATCAAAAGAAATACCTCACCGAATTTTCACTGCGGTAATTTTTCGTGGGGTACGAACGGCGAAATCAAAAGAAATACCTCACCGAATTATTACTGCGGTAATTTTTCGTGGGGTACGAGGGGCGAAATCGAGAAAAATACCTCACCGAATTTTCACTGCGGGAATTTTTCGTGGGGTACGAACGGCGAAATCAAAAGAAATACCTCACCGAATTATTACTGCGGTAATTTTTCGTGGGGTACGAAGGGCGAAATCGAGAAAAATAACTCACCGAATTATTACTGCGGTAATTTTTCGTGGGGTACGAAGGGCGAAAGCAGAAGAAATAACTCACCGAATTATTACTGCGGCTTTCCTGCTTCTCCGAGGACATCACAGCAGTAAACACTTATATAATAACCGCTTTCATCCTGAGTCGGGCCATGGGTTGAACCGTAATTTGTCCAGGCTTTTATAGCTCCTCCCATTTCTCCGGTGAAATCTCCGGTACCGTTTGTTGCTGCATACACTTGTAGACCAAAAATCAGTAATGAAGAAATGAATGTCAACAGTACCATACATATTCTGTTTTTAGTATTGCTTCTTTTCATTTTTCTCCTGCTTTCAGGCAATTGAATAATTCACTTATCATCAATTATTGTTAATTTCCATATGAAGTTGTTGTCTCTCATAATTAATGGACATATTACAATTTTTTCTTTGATACATAAGCTTTATTTTTACTTACTAATTTCGACCTTGTACATTTTTATGGTTTGACTGTCGTATGGAGAACATGCCTCATAATAATAATTCAATGACATAGCTTTCTCTCCTTGTACTGTATCTAACGGGTGAACCCCCCCAACACCATATGATCCAAACATCCACCAGCCGTATACAAGCGTATTATATATCTTGTTGTAACACCATCCGTATACGGATTCACCTATCGGATATATGGTTATATCCATATAGAATGTCCATCCGGGAAGCGGAAGTCCGAGCTCAGTGTCTTCTTTGACTCTTCCGCCATCATATACCCACTTCCCACTTATGGGTGTTCCATCCCTTGTAAATATTACTGTTTTTTGTGTTTCATTAACATAGTACCATTTTCCGCGTCTTTCATCATAATATTGTGATAAATCCGGTGAAAGATCATATGACATATATATGTCTATTGACTGTACTGTCTGAGGACTTTGGGGCGGAAACACATTTGACAAATCCGCTCTCGGGTCTCCCTTGTGCTGAAGCGCATAATCTCCTTCAAGCATAGGAACCAGGTCATGACCGTTGGGATCGTACTGCCCGCATTTTGTGCATTTGTACATTGTGTATCCGTACATACCGACTGTAGGTTCAACCACTCTGTCCTTGACATAGTAATGGGCATTCGTGGAAGATATTCTCTGCTGTGCCACAATCACCGTTCCGCAGACCGAGCAGTGCGAGCCTTCGGTAAGGCCCGTGGAACCGCACGTCGGGTCTACGGCTTTGTCTGTAACCGGTGTATGTTCAAGCGGTGATATCTGTCCGAATCCGGATAATACGGTACCGCAGACAGAACACTTCGTTCCCGCTGCCGTTCCTATACTTGTACAGGTTGCGGGAACTGCGGCAACATTCATACTCTTGTGGCCTGTTGCCTTGACTGTCTGACTCTCAACAGTAACAGTACCGCACACAGAACACTTCTTCCCTTCCGTTCTTCCGGCTGTTGTGCAGGTGGCGGATATTGCAGAAAGATACAAATATGAATTATGCGCTTTCTTAGCTATCGCCGTTCCGGGACTCAGCAGCTTATTGCAATCCTTGCAATATGTGTTTCCCGTATATCCCTCTGACGTGCATGTTGCTGTCTCTGCATCTCTCTTCTCTGTATTCTTATGAGAGCATACAGGTGCCTGTGTTTCGATTACCGGAGCTTCAGATGTATCACCGGGTATTATTTCAACAGTTGTTTCGGGAGTCTTTGTGGTCTCAGGTGTCTTTGTTGTTTCGGGTACCTTTGTAGTTTCCGGTGTCTTTGTCGATTCTATAGGCTCTGTCCTTGAGACTGTAGAAGCTTCGGTGTCCCCAGATGTTTCGGGCGCACTTGTTGTCACTTCCGGTGTCCTTGTGGTTTCCGTAGGCGTGACGATAATATGCGGGGCATCATCCGTTGTTGTTTCAATAACATTTACGGTCTCGGATATAACAGACGATTCCGGGACTTTCTCGGTTGTCGCGGGCTCTGTTGATCCCTGATTATTGTCAGTCTGTTCGGATGACGTTTCCGGTGATATTATTTCCTTTGTTGTTTCCTCTGAAGGAGTAACCGGATTTGTTACGTCAGCGGTATCTGTATCTGCTCCGATTGATGAATCCGGCTTTATTGACAGCCAAATGCCGACTGCAATCACAATCACCACAAGTACCGCAGCAAGATAGACTTTAATTTTGTTGTCTTTGATGAAATTATTCATATCGTTTCCTGTTCTGAATACGGTAATAATTATTTACTATTCCCCAACACATTAATCGCTTATTTGACGGACAATTAACGTGAATATCTACCTTATCACCATTTTATTCCATATTATCAATTATGTCAACAGGCATTAATAAGAAACAGCAACAAAACTTTGTGACGCAAATATTTTAATTTTTTAGTTGCATTTTGTTAATTTTTAGTATATAATATGCTCAAACATTATTTACACATTGGAGGCTATATGTTATCGAAAGACACAATCGACCAAATAAGAGAAGAACGAAACAGCCTGGAACGGGCATTGCAAAAAGCCCGAAAGGAGCTGGACCGCGCGCCTGATGAACTCCTTCAATACCGAAGTTCAAAAAAGGGAGGCTTTTTTTACTATTCAATGCCACGCGGAACGAGAAAAAAGACTTATCTCGGAAAGAAAAAACTGAACAAAGCGATTGCAATTGCACAAAGGGATTATGATATTCTGTTCACAAAAATCGGAAACGCTTATCTGGAACAGCTGAATTCGCTGTTAAGTTTCATAGAAAAAAATAATATCGATGACGCTTACGACGGTCTGATTGCTGCAAGAAAAACGCTTGTCTGCCCATTGTTGAAAACTGCCGCTATTAAAAAGCAGGAGTTCGAAACTGCCGAATATCAGGGAAAATCTATATCCGGCGAAACAGTCGCGTTCAAAACTGATCGAAATGAGGTCGTGCGCTCGAAGTCGGAGGTTTTGATTGCAAACAAACTCAATTTCAGAGGTATACCGTATAAATACGAAAGACCGGTTGAAATTTGCGGTTTTATCGTTCATCCTGATTTTTCCGTCTGGAATGCTTCAAAAAACAAGGTCGTTTATTGGGAGCATTTCGGAATGATGGACGATCCGCAGTATTGTAAGAATGCCATTCAAAGAATCAATCAATACGAAAGTGCCGGATATAAGCTGGGCAGCGATATTATTTATACATTTGAATCTTCACAAAACCGTCTTACCCCGGCGATTATCGAGCATATGATTGACGCATATTGCGTATGAGATTTTTATTGGTATTGTTGTCATACCGCTTGTTGTCCTGCGGTGAGGTATAAGGTCGATTTCCCCAGATTTTAACTCACTGTTTTTTTCGTTGCAAGATTTTTCGTGGGGTACGAACGGCGAAATCAGAAGAAATAACTCACCGAATTTTCACTGCGGCATTTTTTAGTGGGGT
>DCGL01000020.1 GCA_002314565.1 Clostridiales bacterium UBA1779 | reverse complement strand
AAAACTGAGTTTTTTAACAGCCCCTATTTTACTTATTAATCAATGGTTTTGTCAATTGAGAATCTTGTAATCTTTCTTGAGGTATTCTTGACAAACTCAGTGCGTCTTACCTTAACAAGGCCGACTTTCTTGTAGGGGGCCATATTGGCATTGGCTTTTCTGACGTTTTCATTGAAGTAGGTCTGAATCTGCTCATCAGATTCGATTCCGTCGAGCTTCAGCTGCTCGAAGTCGGGATAAATCTCGGCAACGATGACTTCCTTGCCGGGATCGGATTTGCTTTCGCCGGCATAGGCAACGACCTCGAGAACGCCGCGTATTCTTGAAATCTCGCACTCGATTTCCTCAGGATAAACGTTTTTGCCGTTTGAGAAGATAATCAGGTTCTTAATACGTCCGGTGATGTAAATCCAGCCGTCCTCATCGAGCTTTCCGTAGTCTCCTGTGTGGAAATATCCGTCCTCATCGAAAACGGCCTTTGTGGCTGCTTCATCCTCATAGTATCCGAGCATAACGTTGGGACCCTTGACGCAAATCTCGCCTTCGCCGTTCTCATCAGGTTCGAAAATCTTTACCTTTTCGCCGATAATGGGAGTACCCACGCTGCCGTTTTTCTGCCACTCATTGCGGTTTGCGGAAATAAGAGGAGCTGCTTCGGTGATTCCGTATCCGTTGAGAATCGTGATTCCGATGGCATCGAAGAAATCTATGATATCCTGATTAAGTGCAGCTCCGCCGCAGATAATCATTCCGAGCTTGCCGCCGAAGGTATCGAGAACGTCCTTGAAAAGCTTATGGCGAACGTCAATACCCATCTTGCGCATTCCGTTGCTGAGCTTAATGGCTTTTTTAAGCTTGTCTGCCTTGCCGGATTTTTCGGCTGTCGACCAGATTTTGCGGTAAAGCGTCTCAACGAAGAGGGGAACGAGAACCATATGTGTCGGCTGCTGTTCCTTGAGTTCTTTGACAAGATATTTAACACCTGATGAAAGATATACTTCACAGCCCTGTGCCAGGTGACCTACAAGGTTAACGGTTGAGCCGAAGGTGTGGTGAGGAGGCAGAACCATCATGGTTTTGCGGGTGATGTCGAAGTTATACATACCCTGTGTCATATCGGAAACGATGTTCTTTACAGAGAGCATAACGCCCTTGCCCTTGCCTGTCGTTCCCGATGTAAACACGATTGAAGCAAGTTTATCGTCATCGACTTCGTATCTTTCGAAGCTCTTATCTCCGTCTGAGAGTCTGGCGTCTCCGGCTTTTACAAGGTCGTCGAGAAGAAGATCGGTTTCGGAATCGCGTTCGCCGTTCATACATACGAAGGTGCTGACCCCGGATTGTTCTCTGAGAACGGGCATCTTGGCAGCAGCTTCGGAACCGTAGAAAACGGCAATGCTGCCTGCGCGCTTAATAGTTGCGGCAAGGTCCTCAGCGGGCATCTCTTTATCGAGAGGAACCGTAACGGCGCCCATTGCCATAAGGGAAAAATAACTGTAAATCCAGCCCTTTGTGCAGCCTCCGACAATTGCAACCTTTTTGTTCTCAAGGTTCATGGCAATTTCTTCCGTTGCAAGAGCATGAATATCATCGCGGAATTGCGGGTAAGTTACTTTTTTGACTTCTTCGTCTCTGGGATTGTCTTTGTAAGAAATGGCGACTGAATCAGGATTCTGTTCAGCGGCCTGATCGACCAGTACTTTGAAATCTCTGAATACCGTTGTCGTGTATAACGGATAATTCTTTCCTCTGTTCATTTTGCGTTTTTGTCCTCCTGAATGTTGTAATAAAATTGTATAAATCAAAGTGAAATATGCCCTCACGGGGCAGAATTTTATTGTTTTTTCTGAATACCGATGAGTTTGTCGGCTTTGGCGCCGAAAAGCTTTGTCAGAAGCTTAACGAGCTGTCCGACCGCAACGGCAGCCACTGCCGTACCCTCTCTGACAACGACCGCTTCGCTTGTGAAGGATGAAAATCCGCCGAGGAAAATCAGCTGCAGTACAAGGGCTATTGCTATCATTGAGCAGTCTACGATGGTCTTGCAGTCACCGAACTTCATGCCGAAAAGCTCGGACATTGCTGAAGCCAGTCCCTCTGCGGGCATGGGAATCCAGCGGGGACGCAGGTACATAAACACGCCGGCTGCGATGAGTATAAGCCCGATTACGGTGTATAGCGCACGCATCGGATAATTTTCGGGTCTCGGGAAGCCCAGAAGCAGGTGGCCGAAGGCCTTTGCATCAAGTCCCGTCAGGTCAATCATAAAAGAGAAGAGAAATGTTACGGGAAACCCCAGCAGTGCCTTTGCAAAGGGAATGAGGTTTTTGCCGGTGACTTTTTCATTTTTCTTTTTCAGAGCAATAAAGAGAAGGAGCAGCTGCAGAACAATCAGCACACCGTAAATGATGAAGGTGGTTGTTCCGAGGGTGAAATCCCAGATAAGCTGGCAGGCTCTCGGGATGGAACTTACCGGGGAAATACCGAGGGCAGTCATCTTCGTAAAGTTGATTCCCGTGGCAATCAGAAGAAAACCGAGTAAATAGCAGCCCCCCTTCAAAATAAAGTTTTTTGCGTTGACAGAACTGTTTTTCATGGGCTTTTCCTCCTGATTTTTAATAAAAATACATATTATTATATCATTTTTTGCCATATTAGGCAAGTGTTTTTTGTTTTCGGGTCGGTTTGTACCGTTTTTTACGTAAACTGAGACAAAACAGGCAAAAGTCAGCTTGACGGGATTAAACAAAAGTGGTATACTTTTTTAATTATTATTCGGAGGCAGAGAAATGATCGGCTTTAATGAAGAAACCAAAACCTTCTTTCTGAACGGAAAGAATTTCACTTATGCAATGAGAGTGAATTCAGACGGATATCTGACACATTGCTATTACGGAGCCCGCGTTCCCGAATGCGATTTCCGTTATTTCAAGCCTGAATGGGTAAAGAGCTTCAATCCCGGAATTCCGGACAGCAAGCATATTTACGCAGATATTATGCAGGAGTACTCCACTGCTTATCTCGGCGATTTCCGTGAGCCGGCCCTGGTTCCGGAAGACGAAAGAGGAGCCCGCGTTGCCGACCTCAGCTATCTTTCCCATGAAATTCTGCCCGTAAAGCCGGCAATCGGCAGCGGAATTCCGACGTCCCGCGGGGGAGAAACGCTTGTAATTGTGCTTTCGGATAAAAATACCGGCCTGAGCGTAAAACTTTTCTACACCGTCTATGATGAAGAAAACATTCTTACGAGAAGAGCCGAAATCATCAACGGAACAGGCTCGACCGTCACGCTGCGCCGTGCTCTTTCCGCAACTGTAGATTACTATGACAGTGATTTCGAACTGATGACACTCGAAGGACATCACGCAAGAGAGAAGACACCCGAGTTCACAAAGCTTCATCACGGCCGCACCTCAATCGGAAACATTCGCGGAACGACAACCGCAAACCATGCGAACTTTACGGCCCTGCTTCGTCCGGGAACCGATGAAGAAAAGGGAGAGGTTTTTGCCACCTCCCTGATATACAGCGGCTCACACTACGAAAGCGTTGAGGTTGACGAATCGGGCAGATGCAGAGTCAGCACCGGTATCAACCCCGAAAGCTTTGCATGGAAGCTTGAAAACGGCGAAAAATTTGAAACTCCCGAGCTTGCCCTTTGCTATTCGAATCGCGGTCTCGGACAGATGAGCCGTCAGTATCACGATTTCTTCAGAAATTACGTTATTAACCCGCGTTGGGTGTACACACGCCGCCCCGTAGTTCTCAACAGCTGGGAAGGTATGCACTTCTCATTCGACAGACAGCGCCTCTTCGATACCATTGACGCACTCAAGGACAGCGGAATTGAACTTTTCGTTCTCGATGACGGATGGTTCGGTGCCAGAAACAACGATAAGGCGGGGCTTGGCGACTGGTTTGTAAACGAAGAAAAACTTCCCGGCGGACTTATTGCAATTGCCGACCGCTGCAAACAGAACGGAATTAAATTCGGTCTCTGGATTGAGCCTGAAATGGTCAACCCCGATTCTGACCTCTACCGCGCTCATCCCGACTGGGCCATTGCCGTTCCCGGCAGACCGGCCGTTCCTTCGAGAAACCAGTACGTTCTGGATTTCTCAAGAGAAGAGGTCGTGGATTACATCAAAAAACTTATGTATAAGGTGATTTCCGAAAGCGGGGCTTCATATATCAAGTGGGATATGAACCGTCCGCTGACTGAAAACTGGTCTTATGCACTTCCCGCTGACAGACAGGGAGAACTTCAGCACAGATTCGTGCTCGGAGTTTACAGCCTGGCAAAATATCTGACCGAGTCCTTCCCGGATATTCTCTTTGAAGGCTGCTCCGGAGGAGGAGCCCGCTTCGACGGTGCAATGCTTGCCTACTTCCCGCAGATCTGGACCTCCGACAATACCGATGCAGATGACAGAACGGTAATTCAGCTCGGAACCGAGCTCGTTTTCCCGATGTCGAGCTCCTCAAACCACGTCTCACTCTCACCTAATATCCGCAATGGCAGAATCATCTGTGCCGATACGAGAACGAATATCGCTTACGGCGGCATTTTCGGATACGAATTTGACGTTGCAAAATATCCGAAAGAAGAATTTGAACGAATTAAGGCCGACGTTGAAAAATATCATGAGATCGATGACCTTATTCTTCGCGGCGATCTCTACCGCGGCTGCAACCGCACCGAGGGCAACGAATGCGTGATTTGCGTTGTGTCCAAAGACAAAAAGCGTGCCTTCGCCACGTATTACCAGGCCCTCAATCCCCATAAGCAAAATCCCCGCTTTAAGATTCCCGGACTTGCCGGTGACAAGATTTATCACATCGCCGAACTTGACGTAAGCGTCCCGGGCGCAGTGCTTTCAAATCTCGGCATCTGCATGCCACGAGTCAAGAAGGATTTTGCTTCATATACTCTGACACTCGAGGCCGAATAATTTATCTGATATCACAGCAAAACCCGCATCTGCACGAAATTTTACTGATTTTGTGCAGATGCGGGTTATTGTATGTGTGCTCGGCATGAGCAAATC
>DCGL01000104.1 GCA_002314565.1 Clostridiales bacterium UBA1779 | reverse complement strand
CTGTTAAAAAAGTCGATGACTTTTTAACATCGCCTTTTAATGCTGATAATTAAAAACAAAAAATGATTTTTGTCATCTTGAGCCTCATCCGTCAAAGTCGGGCTAAACCAACTTTGACACCTTCCCCCGTGGGGAAGGCAAGGATGACAAGAGGTACACGACGAAAGTCGGATTGTCCTCTTGTCATCTATTAATTAATCACTTGATTTTCATACCGAGCATCGTTATGTCGTCGAACTGTTCTGCTCCCTCTGCGAATTTGTTAAGTTCTTCAAACAGTGAATCCACCTGAAGCTTTACGTCAACTGAAATGCTGCCGTCAAGGAATCTGAGCAGGCGGGGATCACCGAACAGCTCTTCACGGATGTTGGTCGCTTCCGTAACACCGTCGGTGTAAAGAAATATCTCATCGCCCTTTGCAAGTGAAATATGCTCATCACGGTATTTTGTGCCTTCAAATGCGGCAAGAACGAGGCTGCGGCAGCTCTTAAGATACTCACATTTACCGCCTTTTCTGTAAAGAACGGGATAATTGTGTCCCGCATTTGCATAAGTGAGTTTTCCGGTAGATATCTCATAAATTCCTGCCCAGGCAGTTACGAAAAGCCCGACGTGATTGTTTTCGCAGAGCTGTTCGTTCGCGTTTTCCAAAGCGATAGAGGGGGAGTTTGTCAGCATCAGCTGATTTTTTACGACGGTTTTCGCAATTGTCATAAACAGTGCCGCCCCTATTCCCTTTCCGGAAACGTCGGCCATTACAAGGGCTATATGATCGTTATCAATTTTAAAGAAGTCGTAAAAGTCACCGCCCATTTCTTTTGCGGGAACGTTCTTGGCATAAATATCAAGTTCGCTGTGCGCCGGGAAGGCCGGGAAAATACAGGGCAGCATATCCGACTGAATTCTCGTAGCAAGGTCAAGTTCAGTGCTGATTCTGGCTGATTTACCTGAGATATCTGCCTGGTTTTTTATCATTTCCTTCCCCTTGAAGGAAATAAGAACGCAGGTGTATCCGATAACGGTAAAAATCATAAGCTTAGGTAGGTACTCGTTCAGAATGAGCTGTTTCAAATAAGTCACTCTGTCATATCCCACTGCTTCAACTGCCTGTCTGAGCGTTCCTTCAATATTCAGAACGGTTCCCATCTGCGGATTGTAAATGTTAAGGTTTACTACACCGAGAAAGGCGTTTCCGACTGTAGCAATTGTGAACCACAAAAACGACCAGAAGAAAACTTTTTTTGTAAACGTCGGACTGCAATAACGGATGGTTACGATAACGGGAAGAACAATAAGCAGTGTGACATTGTGACCAAGAAGGGTTGAAAGAACAGAACATATGGCAATAAGCCCCCATGCCAGTGCCTCTCTGAGCCATTTTTTGTCACCGTGATATTTCTGATTAATAGCCATTATCGGTATTTCAATAACCAGTGTAATGGCGGTTGCAATTCTCATTCCCCATATATTGGTGGTGAATACCCCAAACTCATTAAGTCCGAGTCCGACAACAAGCAGCGTCAGAATAAAGAAAATTATACTTCCGACTGTTATGTTGGCTTCGATTTCCCCGGCTTTGAAAACGTTTCCGTTTTCAAGAGCCTTGTCGATTTTGCTGCGAAATTCTTTCGCAAACTGTCTGAATGTTTCCATTGACAAATCCTCACAGGTAAAGTGGATGTCTGTATGCAATGTTGTACTAACCCAAATAATAGATATAATATTATACCATACGAACATAAAAAAACAAAGCGTTTTTTTCGGAAAACAGAAGAATGATTATAACCAAAGCGATTATTTACGAAAAGTCCGACAAAGCACACAAGCTTGCCTGAGAAACCTCCCTCTAAGCTGTGGCAAAACGGGGCGTGTCTGAGAATCCCGACGCAAATCGGATTGCCTCCCTGCGGGTCGCTTTGCGCTCAGAACGCAACTCAGATCCCGCTCGCCCTCGGCAGGGTTGGCTCGTTTGGTGTATTTGGGGCAGTTTTATGACGTTTTTGAATCATTATTTCAAGATTGTGAAATTATTTCTCATAAATATATTGCCAAAAATATCAATTCGTGGTACAATCATTGCGTTATTTTTGTTTTGTCATATGCTTGATTTTGGTATATGCCGAACATTTTTTGAAAGAGGTGGCCGTATGGCACAGTTTGACCGAAACAACGAACCGACCAAAAAAGCGCTTCACACATATTTAAAGCTCAGTATCACTATGTGCCTCTGGCTTTCGATTTTCATCCTTCTGATGATTCCGATTGTGCAGCATTTCATTACCGAAAAAGAAATCAACTGGGAGTTTATTAAATTCATCGGTCTCGGAGCAGGCTTTGCCTTAGCTCTGTTCGGACTGACGCTGGCACTTTCTCTGTTTTATTCTCACATAGACAAACCGGTAAATTCCCGCCTTCGTGTGCAGCATTGCATCGCCGTCTGCCCCCGCTGCAAAAAGCAGTTTGACTATCTCGGTTCTTCCGTCAAAATGCGTCCCGGCTACGACAACGGTGCCGTTGACTGCCCTGACTGCGGTTTCCACGTAGAGCACAACACCGAGAACATTGTCGAGATTCTGGATAAATAATTACAAGCATCGTTTTTAATAATATCATTCAAAACCAATGCCGCAGATTTTCATCGCGGCATTGGTTTTCTTTTTATTTATCCTAAATAATGCCTTTTATTTTTCTCTCAGCATTGCTTTTCCAATTTTTTACAACAAACAATGCCGGACTTCTCAAGATTTGCATTGTTTATTGAAAAAATTATCAAAAACAATGCCAAGCACAAATATCTCAGCATTGCTTTACCAATTTTTAGTAATAAACAATGCCGGACTTCTCGGGATTGGCATTGTTTATTGAAAAAATTATCAAAAACAATGCCAAGCAGTAATTTCCAGACATTGTTTTCAAAAAAATCACAAAAAACAATGCTGACAAGTTGATCTTCAACTTGTCAGCACGTCATAATCCCCCAAAACGACGGTGACAACGGGCAAAGCCCGTTGTCACCGTCATCTGTTTCAGTTTTTATACCCCAAGATATCCCTTGATCGTTTTCATTGTGGCGTAAACGCCGTCGATGTGTGAACGCTCGTATCCGTGAGATGCATATACTCCGGAACCGATTAGGCCGTGGCGGATATCGTTGCCGGCGCCGAGAGTTGCTTCGACGTCAGAACCGTAGTAAGGATAAACGTCAGTCACGTAGTCGGCTTCTTCCTTCTTTGCTCCTTCGATGAGCTTCGTCGTTACGTCGTAATCGTAGGGGCCTCCGGAATCTTTCACGCAGATTGAGCACTGATGCTCTGTGCAGCGCAGCCCGTTTCCGACGCAGCCCATATCAACGGAAATTGCTTCGGTAACGTCTTTCGGAAGAATTACCGCTCCTCCGTGTCCGACCTCTTCGTAGGTTGTCATCAGAGCGTAAACGTGTCTGGGAAGTCTGATGTTTTCTTCTTTTACAAACTTTGCAAAGCCAAGCAGGATTGCAACCGACAGCTTGTCGTCAAGGAATCTGGATTTGATGAAGCCGGACTCGGTTATATGTGCACGGGGGCAGGGGCAGACAAAATCTCCGACTTCGATGCCGAGTGCGCGGACCTCTTCCGCGCTCGATACGTTTTCGTCAATTACGACTTCAATACTGTCAAAGGTTCTTTCCTGTGAAGCAGAGTCTTTATTTACGTGAAGCGAGGGGTTGCAGAGCTGGAAGGTTCCTTCGTACTCGTCGCCGACTCTCGTATAAACCGTTACGTTTTCGGTTTCAACGTTTGCAGCGCACAGTCCTCCGATTTTTGAAACACGAAGTCTTCCGTTGCCCTTGATTTCGGCAACTATTGCGCCCAGAGTATCGGCGTGAGCTTCGAAAAGGAGAGCTCCTTCGGGGGAATCAACTCCTCCGAAATCCACGAGAACGGCTCCCTTATTTGAGGTGCGTGTCGCGTAACCGAGAGTTTCGAACTCCTTCTTTACCCAGGCAGTCGCTTTCTTCGTGAATCCGGTAGGACTGTCCTCTTCAAGCAATTCAATTGCCTTGCGCGCAGCAAAATCCGCGTAAACCCTTGTCATTTCCAAAATATTGCCCCCCACTGAAATTCATATATATTATATTATATTTTGAAATCGTTTCATTGTCAATTTATTTTTTTAAAAAATATTCATTAAATAAAGATTTTTTGCATAAAAACAAGCACTATTATGATATAATATACACAATCACAGTATCGAAAGGGATTTATAATGAAAAAAATTCGTTTTCTATCATGGGTTCTGTGCTTCTGTGCCCTGTTGTGCTCCTGCTCCGAAACGGCAACGGTTCCGGAACCGGAATCTGAAATTGCAGAAACCGCATCGGAAACGGAGGCGGAAGTCAAAGGGCTCAATCTGATTGCAGATAACGGACAGAAATACCTACTGGTCAGACAGGAGTCCTGCTCGGATGCCGTCAAATCGGCGTTCGTATCGGTAAAAAGTGCCATACTCGAAAAAACGGGAGTATCCCTCTCTCTCAAGGACGACTGGATCGGTAATAACGAAACGGCGCCGGAATGTGAAATTCTGTTCGGAAACACGAACCGTCCGGAATCGGCAGAAGCTCTCTCGAAAATGAGCGAAGCCGGATTTATCATCTGCGTTATCGGGGAAAAGCTCGTCATCAACGGCTCGACGGACAAGCAGATGGAGCTTGCCGCGGATTATTTTATCAAGGAAATTCTACCCGGAGGCATAGAAAATATCAGCCGTGATTTTCTTTACACTCAGGGCGTGACCACCGAAATCCAGTCGATTACCATAAACGGAGTTGATCTGCGCGAATACAGAATCGTTTACGCATCAAGCGGAAATTACAAAAATCCTGCAAATACACTGTCAAAATATCTTGTAAGACACTGCTCCTGCTCCCTTGAATCGGTTTCATCGGTGAAGGAGGCCGCCGCTCACGAGATAGTAATCGGAAACGCAACCCGCGATGACAAAAAGCTCGATACCTTCGAAACTGCAATTTATATGAAAAACGGCTCACTGTATCTGTCTGCCGGCTGCGAGGCCGCCGCGGAGCAGGTCGTTTACAGCTTTATCGCAAAATATCTAAGCTCAGCCGGAAGAGTTGAGCTAACATTCCCCGAGGACGGCTCTGTTCAGTATTCGTCAAGTGCTCCTGACTGGTCACTCAAGCCGAAATTCTATTCTAATCAGGAGCTCATACTCGCAAACTGCTACGAGATTGAAGAAATACTCGAAGTCGATATGGCTGCCGGAAAATACTACCAGTACGCAAACAGCGGATATGAAGCCACAATTACGAAAGCCCGCAGCTCGAACAACCGTCTGACAAACTGTGTTATAGCCGTAAACTGGGCTATGAAAAATGAAGGCTTCTGGACCAGCGGCCTGCTCAACATCAAGTACGACGGCACAATCGGATACACGATGGGCTCTGCCGTTCAGACCTGCGTCGACAAAAACTTCGAAATAATTCCCTGCACTGAATCTATCGGAACGCTGATAAAGAAAGGCTCAATCCTTCCCGGCGATATCATTCTTTTCCAGAATCATATGCAGATTATCATTGATGATACCCGCGCGTTCGACGGCGGAAGAAACAATACCGAAGAAAAAGCCGTTATGTCAAAATTTGTCCATTTTATCGGAAAGAACAATTTTTCAAGTACACGTGTAGGCTTTATTTTCAGAGCAAAGGACGCGGAATAATTTCAGATTTTTTCGAAGGTAAACCGGGGGACGGTTCTGCGGA
>DCGL01000124.1 GCA_002314565.1 Clostridiales bacterium UBA1779 | reverse complement strand
CGGCATATAATTACGTTTGTGCGGTTGATTTTTTCTTTTTTACGTAATTCACCTCTGAGGCCGGCGGTTGTTTTACGAATTATCTATATTTTAGTTAGTATTTTCGTAAACGCTTCGCCATCAGTGTAAGAGAACCATATTATGCAGTTATTAAGACATATTCTCAAATGCGACTCATAAAATATCGCACTTATTCCTCAATTTCGCATACGTTTTCAGAGAAAACGTAAATGACGAAGCCGGGATATACGCCGTCGTTCTCGCTGTAGGAGGCGACGAAGCAGTCTTTCACCCAGGATTCCCAGGAATCGGTATTGCAGACCTTGGAATATTCGGAGTTTGAAAGAAGGACGTAATAATTATCGTAATCGAGATTCTTGTACCAGTTGCGGCTCGACTGATAGAAATCGGTGTATACGCCGTCGCCCGCCGTGGCAAGCACCTCACGGCACAGAGTTTTTGAATCGGAGAGAACAGTAATCGCCTGGCTGTTCCAGAAGGTTGCGTAACCGTATTTCAGATTCTTTTCAACCAGAAACTCGGCAAGTGCAAACTTATAATTGTCACGTCCGTAATCTGCCGGCATTTTCTTTATCTCAAGGAAAACGAGGCAGGGGAACAGCAGCGCTACGGCTGTCAGTATTGCTCCGAAACGGACGATAACCCTGCCTGTCGCAACGGAAGAAGCGGTTCCTTCAGCCGCATAATCAACCGAAGGTGCAGCTGCCGGTTCATCATACGCACCGGCAAAAAGTGTTTCGGCGGCTGACGGATAAACATCCGCACCGGAATATGGCGTTTCGCCGGCTGACGTTTCTTTTACACTCACGTCTTTTGCAGACCTGAGTTTTTCAAGACCGTAAACGCAGAATTCGCGCAGTCCCATCACCGAGGTCATGGCGGCTGTACCGACCATGGGCGTGAGTCTCCAGTTGGCACCGGAAAGCTTTCCGCAGATAAAACCGACCATAATGGCGGCGCTTACGACAAAATGAGCCCAGAGGATGATTTTCGTCCCGGCGCTCTTAATAAAGCGGTAAAGGACGAGCATAACAAGCGGAATGACGAGAATCATCAGACCGACGAAAATCCGCAGCAGGCTGAAAACCGAATCCTTTGAGAACAACGACTCCTTGCCCTCGACAACTCCGATAAGGGTTAAATACTGCTTGAAGAAAAGGCGGGCGTTGTCAGACCAGGCGGATATTGCCGACCAGCCCGAATACGCGTCCGCGTAGGAGGCCGAAACGTTCTCCCCGCGCCAGCCGGCAAGCAGAAAGATTCCGATCGCCGTTCCGATAACGGCGGAAAGCAGAATGACAAGTCCTGCCCTGTTTTTGCGGCAGAACAGTCTGTCTTCCCCGCAGAAAAGTCTTTCGGCCATGAAGCCCGCAATTACGGGAAGACTGCCGATGACGATTACCTGACCGCCGTCGGTTGCGGTTCCCGCACACATAAACATAATGAGCAGTGAAAAAATGACAAACCCGACCGAGAATCTTTTCTTCTCAACCGTCTTCATTGCACTGAGGAAGAGCCCGGAAAGTGTGAAAATGATGAGCAGAGATACCGAGTAATAAATCGTGTGACCGTACATTATCTCCCGCAGCTTGTCAGAGGAAGAAAGAACGAGGGTCGTGAAAAACACGGCTGTTGAACTCCATACCTTTCCAAAGCCGGAAGAACGGCAGAGAAACCAGATTGATGCGCAGAAAAGGAGCACGAATATGCTCATTCCGAGATTCTGGGCCGTCATACCGAGACCGAAAATCTTTATCAGCGGAATGAACCACATTACAGCCGAGAACGGCAGGAGCGCTGCATATCTGTAGGTTTCATCGAAAACCCTGCCGGATTCAACCGACGCATTAGCCCAAAGCAGGCTGTCGGTGCAGTCGGCGTGAAAATAGCCGGGACCGGGTCCCCAGATATAGTACAGTGCAATACCTGCAGCAGCGGAAAACAGAAAGACCGAAGCAAAAACAGAAGCGCAGTTGGAAAGCAGCTTCCGTCTTTTGCTTATGAATGAGCGTATTGATAATTTCATAACAGATTACCACCGTATTCAAAGAGGGGCTGTATGAACGTTCCAAACAGCCCCCGTTGTATTATTTTGAACCTCTTTCGGCCTTGTCCTGATATTTTGCACAGACCATAAGGACTGTTGTCAGGGCAAGAAGGATTCTCACTGCCATATCAAACAGAATGTAGCCGGGGAGCTCCTTCCCGAAAGCAACATCGGAAACGAGATGGCATACGGTACAGCCGGTCACCAAAATGCTGAGAGTCGTTGATAATTTCCTGCCGAGATCCTTTCCGAAGCACAGGACCGCCAGAGTTGCGAAAGCAAGTGCAGTAAACATAACGCCGTGAATGCTCATAGCCTTATGCTTGTAAAGGCTGAGAAGCATAAGCAGTCCGAATGAAATCATAAACCATCTGTAATAATTCGTGCCCTTGCCCTTTTTGCAGCCTGTCAGCATATAGTACAGGGCAAGCATTGCAATAACGGCATCTGCGGCAAACTGCACGTATCCGAAAAAGTCTATTCCTCCGCCTGTGATGCCTGCATATATGAGCAGGAAAATAACGGGCAGAACGGATACGAGTAAAATTGCGTCCAGAATAACGAGGACATTGAGAATTTTCTTATTCATAAAAAATCACCCTCCGGGAATTATTTTTTACCCATATATTTTATCACAAAAAGCCTGCACTTACAAGCAAAAGTTCTTACCGGGTCCGATTTTCGGCTTCCGGTCTCACATCATTGACAAATACGAAAAGATATTACCAGCCCCAGTTTGCGTACGGTCCCCCGTCCACTCCGTCTCTTGAATAAGCAAGAACGGGTTTTCCGCCGACGGATTTAATTCCGTACGTGCCGGCGCTTGCATAATACAGCATGTCGTTTTCAACATAGCTTTGTGCTACGCTGAACCATCTCGTACGGTTTCCGTTCGTTGCCCCGGCAGGTGACTGGGGAACGAAAACGGCTGTGGCTTTAATTACTTTGTACAGATCTCTCATATCGTTTATCACGTGGTGGGCAAGCTGAAGGACGTCGGATTTCAGAGTTGCCTCTGAGTTGTTTGCAAGAATTTTCGTCTGCGCCGGCTTGTTGATATCGCCGAGCAGCATAAATTTCATTCCCTCGAAATCAAAGCGCGATACTATTGAGGAATTGTTGAAATCGCCGCTGATTCCGCATTCTCCGCTGACGGCGGAAACCAGATCCTCATGTGTGTATATGCAGTTGACCGTTAAGTTGGCAATCTGAACGTATTCGCCGGTATGAATCTGCAGGAATGGGACGTCGCTTCTGAAATAAGTGTTTATGTATTTGGCAAGCTTTGAGATATTTGATTTGTGTCCCGAAAGCGTGGAATCGGAGGTATATACCGACGGGAAATTGCATATCAGGCGCTCAAGGGTGAGGTTCGACGCATATTTTTTAACAAACAGCGCAAATCCGGCGAAGTGATCTACGTGACCGTGAGTGAAATACCAGCCGGCAATCTGCATCTTCTGACTTTCGGTCGTCCCGGTTATCTCACGCAGGAACTTGTAAAGACCGTCAATTTCCGCAGTATCAAATTGCTGATAGCCTCCTCCGTCAATGATAAAGAGCTTATTGTCGCAGAGCTTTATGACGTAAAGCATACCGCAGTCAATCTTGTTTTCTCCGTTGCTGCCTATGCCGGTTCCCTTGACACTGTAAGGAAGACCGTACTGATAAAGGACCGTGCCGCTTCCCGACGCAGTATAACCGAAATCCTTCACGGAAGCAGTTGACGCGCGGTCGATGATGACGCGCGTTTCTTTGGCGGAGGCCGTGAAATAGGTATAAATTCTCGTGGTGCCGTCATAATATTCGGCAAATTTATTGCCGTCATAAGCATTGGTGAACGTGGCTTTGTAACCGTATTTTTCAAGCTTCCCGCAATATGCGTCAAACTGAGTTGCGTCGGTATTTCCTATGACCGCCATTTCGGAATCGTTTTCACGTGCAAGTTCCGCGTCATTCAGGCCCTGACCGACACGATAAACTTCCCTTGCCTGTGTTCCGCCTTCATATCCGGGAATGGAAGGCAGCAGCCAGGATGTCTTCTCATTGCTTTCAAGAGCGCCGCAAACGGTACATTTTCTGTCGGAAACGATACCGGTGGCAGCGTATTTATGAGAAACTTCATTCTTTATCTGACCGCAGTAAATGCATTTTTCGGGATCATAGCAGGAATTGCTTCCATCGTAAGTATGCCCGGAGCAGCCCTCGGTCTTTGAATTAACCAGTGCCTGCTGCGTGAGGGAGGGCTCGTCCCCCGTTCCTGCCCAGATGATGATATTGTCTATCCAGCCGTTCTGTCTTCCGCCGGTTTTGATGGCAATTGCCCCGCCCGTTTCATTTGCGGTGAAGGGGGAAATCTTCTTTCCTTCGCCAACGAGAGTCCACTTGCCGCTTCCGGGATAACCCTCGGTATTGACGCGCATATAGATTTTGTTGCCGCTTGTCCAGTCGACGACGTATCTGATTGAAACCGAGATGTTTTTCAGCACCTGGGTTGAGGCATTATACGTCTTTCCGAGCAGTCTCGTGCAGATGGAGCTTGCATCTGTGGCGGTGGCTACGTTGGTATTACCGTCATACGATATCCAGCTGCCGTTTATATGAGCCTCATTGTTTGCATTTCCCCTGTTGCGCACATGGAAGGAGTTATATGTGCTGCCGTTATAGTCGCTGACAAGCACGATATATCTGTCTGCGGCAGATGCATCGTCATAGGTCAGGTCATACTGATAAGTATAGGCCGATTCATGGAATTTGCCGAACTGAGCTTCACTCAGAACGATTACATAGCTGTCGGCTCCCCCGTCGATGTTGTTTTTCAGATACAGCTGTTTTGAACCGTTGTAATCGACTATTGAATAAGTTACCGTGCCGTTATTATAGGCCCCGTTGTCCTTTGTATCCCTCTTCCAGCCGAGCTTCCCGAGAACGGTGTCACTTGCGGCAGAAATTTCCTCTGATTCAAAATTTTCATAATAGAGCAAAGTCCCGGCTGCCGGCGCCGGAGCCTCGGTTTCGGCATCAGCCGTGCTGTCGTCAAGCGCAGCGACCGTCTCTGCCGGGCTTCCAGTCTGCTCTGCATAGCTTTCAGCTGTTTCAATTGCCGCGGTACTGTTTTCATCATCTGTTGCAGCATTGTTATCTGCGAAGGTGCAGGAGGACAAAAGTGTCAGTGCTGCAAGAATCAGACTCAGTGCAATTAACCAAAAACGTTTTTTATTCATGGTGCTTCCCTTTCAGATAGGTTTTTCAGCCGTGTTTACGTATGATGCGGCCGGGACCGGCTTCTGACACGAACGTCAGATGCTTGTTTATATATCAGTAACGTTTATGATTATATGGCAACTTGCAGTTTTTGTCAACATAAAAATGCCCTCAGCAAGCCGAAGGCATTTTCAAAATATTCGTGTTAAACCGGCGGGAACTGAAGCGTAACCTTGAAGAGGTCTCCGTCAACCGAGAGTTTCATTGAACCGCCCTGAAGCTCTGCCATGCTTGCGGCTATTGAAAGGCCGAGGCCGTTGCCATCTGTATTGCGGGCAGCGTCACCGCGGGTGAAGCGTTCCATAAGCTCGTCTTCCGAGATATTGAGAGCTTCGCGCGAAGTGTTTCTGAAGGTGATAAGGACACGGCCTTCGTATTCTTCAAGGGAAAGATAGACACGGGTTCCGGGCATTGCATATTTGCATACGTTGTTCATCAGGTTATCGAAGATGCGCCACATTCTTCTGCCGTCCGCCATGATATGCAGTTCTTTATCGGGGTATTTCGTAACGAGGGTAAGGTCGGAGGCCGAAAGTCTGTCTTCGAACTCACCTGCAGCCTGTGAAAGAAACACGGCTGCGTCGCAGGGGGACAGATTTACGTCGAGATTTCCGGTTGATGCCTTTGAGGCTTCGACAAGATCCTCGATAAGCCGCTTCAGCTTTTCGGACTGACGGACGAGAACCTCTGAATATTCTGTAATTTTTGCGTTTTCGCAGGGCTCCGCGCTGATGAGAGAGGCATAGTTGATAATTGAGGTCAGCGGTGTTTTAATGTCGTGGGAAACGTTGGTTATGAGCTCCGTCTTCATACGCTCACTCTTGAGCTGTTTTGCAACGGCGGCAGACATACCTTTTGCTATGCTGTTGAGATTTTCGGCGTGATCCTTGAAATCAAGAACCATTCCCTGCGTATCCGTCTTGTACGAAAGGTCGCCCGAAGCCAGCGACTTTCCGGCCTGCTGAAGTCTGCGCAGAAGGATTGAAACGTATATTATTGCGGGTATGAGAATGACTTTTTCAATTATAAAGAAGCAGAAGAGATGCTGCGGGTCGTCAGTCAGCGAAAGAATCGCAATCATTTCGATGAATGAAATTCCAAAAACAATAATAAGGGTTTTCCAGACAAGCGGGATGCTTTTGAATACCGTGACGTTGAATCCGTGGATTTTTTTCAGAACGGTCAGAATTCCGCACAAAATCCGGCGTAAAAGCCTCAGACACCAACATATAAGCGTATTTTTCAGGAAAGTGTGCTGCTTTACTCTGCTGGCGGCACTCATGCACAGACCGAGAAAAGCATTTACCCCGGCGAGTGCAGACAGAGAAATCACAACAATCTGATCCAGATCATCGCCGATGCAGTCAATATAGTATACAGCCGCAATTGCAGCAGCACCGCAAAGGGTCAGAATCAGGTCATAAGGTATTTTATTGAACGGTCCGGGATGAATCTCTTCGCTGTTCGGACGGCGTCCAGCCCCTGCCATAAGTGCTACAAAGGTTAGGACCGAAAGCAGCAAAGTACCCAGAGCAATTGCATAAATTATGTAGCGCAGCTCGTATGCAATATGCAGAAGACGGTGCTGCAGCTCAATGATTTTTGCCGTATCTGTATCTTTCAGGACTTCAATCTTTACGGTATAATTACTTGGGGATTCCTCAATCGCTTCGTCCGTACTGTATAAATATGACAGTATGTAATTTCCGTATACGTCTTTTTTTACACTGATATTGTACTCGAAGTTGTAAATACCTTTTTCGCCTGCGGAATATGAGGCAAGGGTATCGCCTTTTTCATCAATTACGGTATATCCGCATTCCGTGTTTTCCTCACCGTTCAGATAATCGAACAGGACATCTGCCGCAAGCTCATAGGCTCTGTAATCCTCAACGTATTTTTCACGGATTTCCTCTTCGGAATATACGTAGAAATCGAGACCGTAATAAAAATAAAGTGCTATGCCTACCGAGATAAGTAAAAATGCGCATATTGACGCCACGCATATAATAAACAGCAGGGTTTTCCCAATCAGCGTTCTGTTGAACTGTTTCATCTTCTTTTCTCCGCCTCCATCCTGTATCCCTGACCGAATATCACCTTTATGTATCTCGGTTCGGCGGGATTGATTTCAATCTTTTCTCTTAAATGTCTTATGTGCACCGCAACCGTGTTTTCGGACCCCAGTGGCTTTTCCTTCCACACGGCACAGTATATGTCTTCCGGTGAAAACACGCGTCCGGGATTCGATATGAGCAGCTTCAGTATTTCATACTCCTTCGGCGTCAGAATTACGGGTTCACCGTCAAGAGTGACCTGTTTTTCTCTGTCGTTAAGCTCAATACCGCCGTTTGAAAATGTTTCAAAGGCGACGGTTCCCGCACCGAGCTTCAGGTATCGGCGCAGCTGCGAGCGCACCCTTGCCGTGACCTCCAGCGGATTGAAGGGCTTGGTGATATAATCGTCAGCCCCGACGTTGAGCCCGAGTATTTTGTCGGCATCTTCACTCTTGGCCGTCAGCACGATAACCGG
>DCGL01000074.1:3488-5293 GCA_002314565.1 Clostridiales bacterium UBA1779 | reverse complement strand
AGATACACGGGGATTACTTTTTCACCCGCCCCACCGAGGAGTTCTGCACACTGCTGGAAGGCTGTCCGTACGACAAAACAGCGGTCACCGACCTTTTGGGGACGATGACCGTAAGTGACTGGTTCTGCGGCATTGGCGCTGCAGAAATTGCGGAACTTCTGTTTATCTGAACCTCTTCTCCTTAGCCTGAACGAGGCGGTCCTTGAGAATGCCTGCGCACTCCGTGATGGCATTTTCGAAAGTATCGGCGTTACGCTCCACAATGATGTCTTCAGCTCCCGGAACAACCACGCGCACCTTGACTTTCTTATTGTCCGGATCTGAGAGCAAAGAGAGGCTTACGTCCATATGGCTTGCTTCATCGTAGAATTTCTTCAGCTTTGCGAATTTCTTGTCCACAAAATCCAAAAGTTTCTGATCCGCATCGAATTTGATTGACTGAACATTGATTTCCATAATTACCTCCTATTTTTTAGCTCTTGGGTGAGCGGTTAGATATGTCTTCTTCAACTGTTCGAAAGAGTTGTGCGTATAAATTTGCGTTGCCGCAATGGAGGAGTGCCCGAGTATCTCCTTAATGCTCATCAGGTCGGCACCACGGTTCAACAGGTGGGTAGCCAGCGAATGGCGGAGTGCGTGGGGGGCCTTCTTTCCCGTAAAACCTTCTACTCCTGAGAGTTCCTTTTTGACCACGTTGTTGACGAAGGCCAGGTAAGGCACCTTGCCCGTGTCTGTCAAAAAGAAAAGGCCCTCCGGATTGGAGAGGTTCTGCTCCTTGCAGCAATCCAAATATATGGAAATTTCTTCACAAATCAAAGCCGGAACAGGAATTTCGCGTGGCTTGTCGCCTTTTCCAACAACGCGGAAAACGTGCCTTTGGGCATCGAAAGCGCTCACTTTCAACGAACAAAGTTCGGCCCTTCGCATACCCGTACAATACAGAATAATCATCATTGTGCGGTTGCGGAGCTTCTGAAAAGAGGGATTCTCAAGATAATCTTTCAGCGACTGGTCAAAATAATTCTGGAGGTTACCTTCCGTATAGAATTGCGGAAGGCGTTTTTCCTGCTTGGGGCGGGGCACCTTTGTCACAGGATTGGCATTCAGGAGTTGCTGTTTGACAAGATACTTGCAGAAGCTGCTGAGCGCCGAAAGGCGAAGGTTTACGCTGCGTGCGGAAAGGCCGTCATCCATTGAGGAGGCAACGAAACCCCTGACGTTTCCGGCGGTGAGGACCTCAAGGCTCTCACTGTCGGACGGCTCCCCATTGGGAAAATAATAGATATAGAAATCCCTCAAGGCTTCGGCATAAATCGCCTGCGTCCGCGGCGAATACCGCTTCTGCACCTTGAGGGATTCTATGAAGTTATCGACCAGCAATTATTTTGCGGTCATAGCTGCGAGAGCAATGGAGTTGAGCTTGGTATCGATGCTGTCGGCGCGGCTTGAAAGCACGCAAGGAGCCTGAGCACCTGCAACCATAGCTGCCTGACGTACGCCCTGGCAGAGCTGTGAGTTGGTCTTGTAGAATACGTTGGCTGACTCGATGTTAGGGAAGAGCAGGCAGTCTGCATCGCCGGCAACTTCGCTCTTGAGCTTCTTGATTGCAACAGCCTCTTTTGAGAGAGCCACGTCGAGAGCGAGAGGGCCATCGAGGTAGCAACCTGCAATCTGTCCGCGGTCCGCCATCTTTGCGAGGAGGGCAGCCTCAACGCAGGCAGGCATACCATCGAGCATCTGCTCTGTAGCGGCGATGGCAGCAACCTTAGGTTTCTCGATTCCGAATGCCTTTGCAGTGTTCACGA
>DCGL01000074.1:0-3367 GCA_002314565.1 Clostridiales bacterium UBA1779 | reverse complement strand
ACAGAGATATGGCTGAGGACAGCCTTTGGAGGGAGAAGACCCTTCTCCTTGTTGAGGATGGCGCGCATATACTTGTCAGTGCTGCAGAGACCCTTCATAAGGATGTCACCTTCGCCATTCTTCACCATCTCGACTGCCTGAGCGATAGCTGCAAGCTCAACCTTGTTGTCGATTACGGTCATTTTGCTGAGGTCGATATTCTCCGCCTTGCAAACTTCCTCAATCTTATCCTTGTCACCTACGAGAGTTCCCTCAACGATGCCGAGTTCAACTGCCTTGCTGATAGCTGTGATAGTGTGGTCATCCACAGCCCAAGCGCCAATGATGCGCTTCTTTGCCTTTGCGCGGAGAGCGTCGAAAAGCTGATCGAAATTTGTAATCATGATTATTTCAAGTTTTTAACGATATTCATTGTGTCGCGTGCAATCACGAGTTCCTCGTTTGTAGGAATCACGCAAACCTTTACCTTTGAAGATGGCTTGCTGATGAAAGCGTCCTTGCCGTGGATTGTCTCGTTGACATCCTTGTCAAAGTCAACTCCGAGATACTCGAGGCCCTGGCATACGCCGAAGCGGGTGGAAGCGGAGTTCTCACCGATACCGCCGGTGAAGATGATGAGGTCAACTCCGCCGAGGGCTGCAGTGTAGGAGCCCACGATTTTCTTGATGCCGTAGCAGAGAACGTTGAGAGCGAGGGATGCGCGAACATCACCATTTGCAGCAGCATCTTCTATGTCGCGGCAGTCAGATGAAGCGCCGGAAATTCCGAGCAGACCGCTCTTCTTGTTGAGCATCTTCTCGCACTCTGCAGGAGTAAGGTTCTCCTTTGCGGCGATATAAGGAACGATAGTGGCGTCGATGCTGCCTGAACGGGTACCCATGCAGACACCCTCCTGAGGAGTGAAGCCCATTGAGGTATCGATTACGCGTCCATCCTTGATGGCTGTGATTGATGAGCCGTTGCCGAGGTGGCAGGTAATGATTTTGAGATCTTCGGGCTTTTTGCCGAGAGAAGAGAGCATATCTGCGGCTCTCATGCTTACATAGCGGTGAGAAGTACCGTGGAAGCCGTAACGGCGAATCTTATATTTTTCGTAATATTCATACGGAAGAGCGTACATATACGCATAGTCCGGCATTGTCTGATGGAATCCTGTATCGAATACGGCAACCTGCGGAACGTTTCCGATAATTTCTTCGCATGCATGAATACCCGTGAGGTTATGCGGATTGTGAAGAGGTCCGAGTTCGCAGCAGTCTTCGATTGCCTTGATAACATTTTCGTCGATGAGAACGGAGCCTGAGAACTTTTCGCCGCCGTGGAGAACTCTGTGACCTACAGCGTCGATTTCCTTCATTGATTTAATAACACCGAGTTTTTCGGAAACGAGTGTATCAACGATGAGCTGAATTGCTTCGCTGTGTGTTTTAAGGGGAACTTCGACTTTGTAGTCTTCTCTGCCGGGAACTTTATGCTTGAAAATACCTGTTACGGGATTACCGATTCTTTCGCAGATACCTTTTGCGAGAACAGTTTCGTTTGTCATATCGAAAAGCTGATATTTAACGGAAGAACTGCCCGCATTGATAACGAGAATTTTCATATTTGTACCATCCTTTTTAATCATAATAAGTAATAACTTCGTTATTATACAACTAAAAGACGGCAATTTCAAGCATTTTTGTTTTTTTTAAGAAAAAGTTCCGTTATTCGCCGATATATCAGCTGTACGAGACGGTGATTTCACGTCCGTCGGAGTCAGTAAGCTTTGTTATACGTCCGCTTCCGTCGAACGTGAACGTAAATTCTTCTTCGTTGCCGTCTTCCGTCGTAAAAGAAACGGAATCTGCGGTAAAATCCACCGAATCAAGAGATAAAGCGTTAATATCCGCATGTGAATTGACTGTTATGTTTTTGCCGCTCCTGTTAAGTGTAATGTTGTTTCCGGCAATAATATTTTCGGGCTTTAACGCACCCGTATCATCGGAAATTCTCGGCATTGCGGTTGTATCACTTTTGCCGACAAGCTGTGAAATCGTTTCCTTCCAATCTTCTGCAGGTCTGTATGATGTCGTCTCTGATGACATTACTGCTTTGATTTTGTACGTAAACCCGAACGTACCGTCACCCGTTCGACGGTCATAAGCCGTAATATCGGTTATAATGAACGATGTAAGCCCGTAAAGACCGAATTGCGGTGCATTAATCATAACTTTATCAAATAAAGAAAAACCGTCCGTCTGAGTTGTAAAAGTCGCTTCCGTGTTTTCGTTTTCATACGAGCGTAAAATAGTTTCCGCGGCAGCAGTTGCAGTTGCCGTGTCGGTTATTTTTTTATTGACAACTATATTCGCATATTCGCCCGAGCCGCCGAATGCTTTCATTCTGTTTATTTCCGTCTGATTTCTCGCTTCGCCCCTTACACCGTCCGCACCGATAACAGTCTGCACGTTTCTGTATTCGGATGTTTCTCTTGTAACCTCAAGAGACGAAACATCGGTAAGTCTGTTTGCGGCGGTTTCCGTAACGTCAACGCACTTTGCGGCTGTCGTCAGAGGCACTTCGTCCATAAAATAAAACGATTTATTCGGACTTATCCACCATCTTCCGCCGTATGATGCGGCAAGGTCGTCAAACACCTGACTTAATCTTGCACCGGGAGAATAATACTCGGTAAAATACGCACCGTTATCAAATAAACCGCTGTTGTAAAGAAGTCCGTCTCCGTTCGTTGCGGTCGATGCAAGATATTGCAGGAACAACGTTTTTGCAATATCTCCGGCATACTGATTCGTATAAACAAACGGTGCACAAACACGTCTTGAAAGAATGTTTTCGTAACCTTTGCAGGAAACCTTTATGCCGCATCTCGATACAGTGCGGAACACCTCACAAACCTGCGTTATATGTCCGCCCCATATAAGTCCGCCGCTATCGTCTTTAAGCAGAACCTCCATGCCGTAAGAGACGGTTATTGCATCGGTAAATTTTGTTTCGAGCATAAACGAAAAATCCGAACGGAAAGTGCCGTACTGCCGCAATATGACTGTATCTGCTTTGACTCTGTACGTCGAATCAACATTATTGATGTAAATCTTCACAGCACTTTTTCCTCCGTAACACCGTTGCCGTTAAGATAAATTGTGCCGCCGAACGACAGATAATTATCGCCTGCAAGCGAGCTTACGGCAATCGCCGCCCTATATGTCTTGCCGGAATAACTGCCCGGAGCCGTCCCCGTATCGTTTTCACAGTAGACAAAAACATCGGTTTCGCAGTTTGTTCCCGTTTGACAAATCAACGAATAAAGATAATCGTTTGCATTATCGCCCGTAACCCTGTCTGCGGTAAAAACAAGAGTCTGAAC
>DCGL01000026.1:3398-7412 GCA_002314565.1 Clostridiales bacterium UBA1779 | reverse complement strand
CGTGTAGCCGGGGGACGTAAGTGGTGGCTAAAAATTTAGCCCCCACTTACGTCCCCCGGCTACACGTCCCCCGGTCCGACGGAAACGCGAAAAAAAACAACCGCAAAGCTATTGCTTCGCGGCTGCTGTTTATGGGGTGAGTAGTGGGGGTCGAACCCATGACCTCCAGGGCCACAACCTGGCGCTCTAACCAACTGAGCTATACCCACCATAGGTGGCGCGCGTTAAGGGACTCGAACCCCCGGCCTACTGCTTAGAAGGCAGTTGCTCTATCCGGCTGAGCTAAACGCGCAGATTACTTTTTTTGGCGGCATATCCTCAGGATATGCCGCCAATTTTGTTTGGAGCGGGTGATGGGAATCGAACCCACGCGGCCAGCTTGGAAGGCTGGAATTCTACCATTGAACTACACCCGCAGGACAGCTTCTTGAAAACTGCTTGAATATAATACCACAAAAAAAGGGGGTTGTCAACAATTATTTTCAGTTTTTTACGGTTTTCAGCGTTTTTTACTGCAATTTGCCATGTTCGGCAACTTATCGGATACCGTGCACAATTCGCGGCGGCATTAAAAAGTCAAAATCTTTTAATGCCGCCGCAAATTAAAGTTTTATTTCAGAAATTCAAAGACACAGAATGTATGCAAGACTTGATGCATCCGGCACAATTTTATGAATTACATTTAAAAATCCATAAATGACTCAAGTATCGAAACGTATGCAGTACCGCCGATGATGTAAAAAGGAAGTGAAACTATGCTTACAATACCCACGATGAATGCAATCAGAGCGATGATTTTTGCAGCCTTGGCTTTTCCGGTGTCGGCTCCGCCGGCGGCATAATATTTCTTCATCTTATTTCTTGCAATAATACCGAGAATAAGTCCGAGAATCGGAATGTCTGAGAAAATCAGAGCAACGATTGAACGGGTAAGGGTAGGCTGAAGAGTGGAATCGGTGGCAGCATCAAGGGATTCGACTTTCGCTCCGCAGACGGGGCAGAAGCCTTCGCCTTCTTTGATTTCGGTTCCGCAGTTCTTACAAATCATAAATTACCTCTTTCCGCGCTGCCGGACAGCGCAATGTGATTATTGTGTGTACAATTATTATATACCAAAAAATCCGAAAATACAACATTTTTCGCTCAGATATTCAATATTTTATTTTTATTCATCATTTTTACTCCGAACCCACAAGCATATTCAAAAAACGTCGCAATCAATGAATACAAATTCATCCAAAAAATATAAATAACATTTGACAAAGTTCACATGCAATGGTATAATTTTCTTGTAAATAATTATTAAAAAGGAGTAAAATGTTATGATTTGCAAAAACTGCGGAACCGAAGCCAATAACGGAGAGACTTTCTGCCCTGTCTGCGGAGCCAAGCTTGCCGATGAAACCACCGGAAAAGTAGAAAATCCTGCATCAATTTCTCCAACAGCCGTAATGGTATGGGGAATTGTAGCTGCTTCACTTGGAGCCAGCGGACTTATAGGTCTCATCATATCAATTATCGCAAGAAAAAAATCCAAACAGTACCTCAATGAAGGCGGAATCATCTGCGGTCAGTCAAAAGTCGGAAGTATCCTCTCGAAGGTCGGTCTCGGCCTTTCAATCGGCTTCATGATTTTCTGGACTATTTATATTATTGCAATAATCGCAGCGTTTGCCATCGGCGGATTTGCGACAACTCAAGTTGTGGATTCATATTCATCATTCATTTATTGAATCTTCAGTATCAGCCGAATAATTGGGGATGTTAAAAAAGTCATCGACTTTTTTAACATCCACTTTTTATATCATATTTTTTCTTTGGGATAAACCTCTGTTTCAAGGAATTCCCGGATGCTTCTGTCGTATTTTTCGGTGTCAACGGGACGTATGCGCGAATGTTCACCGTGCTCAAACCAGACCTCGCGGCAAACGGTTCTGCAGCATCTGTAAACCTTTTTTGATTCTTCGGGGACGGAGTACTTATCTTCGAGGCTGTGCAGGAACAGTATGGGTTTTCCGAGCAGAAAAATCCGGGTTTCAGGTCCCTCCTTCACTGCGTTTTTGCCGGAGTGCAGCCACAGCCAGCCCATAACCATATACAGGACCGGGAAGACGGCCTTTTTGCGCTCCTTCATATGATTTCCGAATACCAGAGAGAAGTTTCTGAACATCCCCTCAGAGCACATTCCGTCGAAACAGTCCGGGCAGTCCTTTGAAGTCAGGGCATAAAGCGCCGTCTGGGAGCCTATGCAGATTCCGTGCAGGAATATGTGATTTATGCCGTATTTTTCGTGAATCAGCCTTCCCCACGCCAGCACGTCGCCGCTTTCGCGGAAGCCGACGGTGTTGTATTTTCCTTCGGACAGGCCGTGAGCGCGCGGGTCAATCACCAGAACGTTCATGCCTGCCGCGCGGTAAGGCTCGGCGAAATAATATGAGTAAAGCATGGATTCCGAGCGGCCTCCGAGAATTATCACGCAGCGGTCGCTGCCGAAATTGAAATACTCGCCGAAGAGTTTCAGGCCGTCGTTTTCGACGCTGAGCTCTTCGGATTTTTCTTTATATTTTGCAGCCCATGCCATTCCCTCGTCGAACATCGCCTGAGTTACGGGGTCTTCGGGGGCGCTGCACGCTCTTGCCCACTTGTCCGGCTTGTTTCTGACGAGCAGAATGGTGAACAGAATGTATGAAAGAATTACGAAGGGCGGCAGAACACCGAAAACCAATATGCAGGCAATAATCAATATCCAGGCTTCGAGTGTCATAACTGCAAGATCCTTTCTGAAGTGAATTGGGGCCGAGCCGGTGTGTCAGACCGCGCCGATGAGGTAGCGGTAGACGGGCTGGCCGGCGGCGAGGAACGAGACGTCGGCAAGAGGCCAGAATTCCTCGCAGAGGGCGCGCAAGCCGTCCTGACCGTCGGTATCGTTTGCGTCCCGGCAGAGGACGAAGATTGAGTCGAAATCGCGGCCGGCGTCACGCGCTTTGCCGAAGGCGTCGCGCACGGCGTCGAGGGAGTCTTCAGAGGCCGAGCAGATTTTTCCGTCGAAGAAGACGAGTGTCTGCCCGCACTGTATCGGGATTCCGTCAAACGAGGAGTCGCGGGAAGCTTCGGCAATGGCAAAGGAGCTCAGTTTTTGAACTCCTTCTCTCATCTGAGAGATACGGAAAGCCGCGTCGTCGCTGTTCGGGACGTCCATACAGAGGGCATAGTAGCCTTCTGCAATATTTACGGTTTCAATAATTTCTATTTTTGAGACGGAGTACAAATCCGCTGCCTGTCGCGCTGCCATAAAGCAGTTTTTGTTGTCCGGGAGCACCGCAATGACGTCGGCGTTTGCGCGGCTGAAGGCCTCGACGAAGTCCTGCGCGCCGGGGTTCATAGTCCGGCCTCCGTCAATTACGACGTCGCAGCCGAGTCCCCCGAAAAGCTTTGCGCTTCCCTCTCCGTTTACGACGGCGACGCGGGCAAAGGCCTTGTGGGGCTGCTTCTGCAGCTTTGCGTCGCGGACGGAGTGCTGCAATTGCATATTTTCAAGCTTGAATGAAACGAATTCACCGAAGCCGCGGGCATAGGAAATGACGGACTCCGGCTTCATCACGTGAATGTGGACGCGGATGCGGTCCCCGTCGCGGACGAGGGCAAGAGATTCGCCGAGGGTCTGCAGCTTGCGGGTAAAGCTTTCGCGCGAGAAATTCTGATTGTATCCCTCGGTTTTCATAAGCTGGAGTGTAAATTCGAGGCAGTATCCGTCCGAAAACGGGGTGAAAGCGTTGAAAAGGCTGTCATCGGGAACGTTTTCGGATTTGGGCTGCAGTTCCGGCTCATCGGACGTTCCACCGAGGACGTTTTCGCCTCTGAGCGCCATCACCATTCCTTCAACTATATATACGTAGCCTGCGGCTCCGCTGTCGACGACTCCTGCTTCTTTCAGGACGGGAAGCATTTCGGGCGTTTTCTGAAGCGCCTTTTTCATACTGTCAAGATAGCACTGAAAAAGCACGTCAACCGGAG
>DCGL01000026.1:0-3348 GCA_002314565.1 Clostridiales bacterium UBA1779 | reverse complement strand
CAGGCGGATTTTTTCGATTCCCATACGCGATACGGTGAGGAGCGTGCCCTCTGCGGGCTTTATCACGGCGGCATAGGCGCACTTGTAGGCGCGGATGAGGGCTTCGCGCAGCTGCAGGCTGTTCACCCATCCGTTGTGGCAGAGAGCCTCGAAAATTCCGCGGAAAAGCTGGGACAGAATGACGCCCGAATTGCCGCGGGCTCCGCGCAGCATTCCGTTGGTCAGGGCCTTTAGATAGGCTCCCGACGGTCGGCAGGAGGGCGCGTTTTTCAGGCCGTTTTCAAGCGTCAGACGCATATTCGTTCCGGTGTCCCCGTCGGGAACCGGGAAAACGTTGAGATTGTTGACTTCGGTCTCGTGCGCCTTCAGATTATTCAGACCGTTTCTGAGCATACGCTCAAAATCGGTGCCGCAGATACGTGTAATCATGATTAATTCCTGACTTTATCAGTTTTTATCAGTGCAATGAGATGGCAGGAGAATCCGGCGTCAGTCGGATTGTACCTCTGTCATTTCAAGCCTCATCCGTCAATTTTTGCTGACGCAAAAATTGCCACCTTCCCCCGTGGGGAAGGCAAGATGACAAGAGAACAGTCCCTTGTCATCCCCCGTGGGGAAGGCAAGATGACAAAAGAACCGTCCCTTGTCATCGGGAAGGCAAGATGACAAAAGAACCGTCCCCTGTCATCTTTTTGAAAGCCTTTCAAAAAGGGCTTTTTCGGCGCTGAGGTCGGGGGAAATGGGCTTGCCGAGGTAGTAGGCGGCCATAAGTCCCGGGCCGACGTTTACGGCGGCCGAGCAATAGAGTTCGTTGATTGTGACGGAGCGCGGCTTTATGCGCTCCTCGATGAGCTTTTTATAGGCTTCGGCCTGCGGGGCACGGCAGGACTGTGCAATGAAAATATCCTGATTTGCGGCGTCGACTATCGTTTCCTCAAGATAGGAAACCATCAGCTCGAGAGCGGCCTTCGCCCCCGGAGCCTTGCCGAGCACCGTCGTCATTCCGTTTGAATCGAATTCCCCGATGGGCTTTACCCCGGCAAGCGTGCCGAAGAAGGCCTTGGCGTGGGAAATTCTTCCCTTTCTTGCGACGAAAGTGAGGTCGTCAAGCCAGCCGGCCTGGCGGAAGCAGTTTTTTTTCTCTTCAACCGTGTTCACGATGGTGTCGAAATCACAGCCCCTGTCGCGCAATTCGCACATAAATTTCGCCATAAGTCCGATTGCCGGTCCGAAACGGCGCGAGTCGATACAGGCAATTTGGGCCTCGGGAAACTCAGCACGGACTATTTGGGCTGCCTTTGACAGGAAGCTGAACGAACCGCTGAGCGTATTCGACAGCGTGATTGCGATTGTGTCCTTGCCCGCACTGCAGTTTTCTCTCATCTTTTCGGCGTACTCCTCGACGTTTGGAGGGGAGGTCGTATATGCCTCCGGCCTGCGCTTGAGGTCTGAGAAAAACTCTTCATGGTCAAGAAGGCTCCAGTCGGTCAGAGCAGGAAGCTCCCCGCGGCCGGGCACGCTTATGTGGGCGTAAAGAAAGTCCACGCCAAGCTTTTTCTGCCACTCGGGCGACAGGTCGCTGTTTGATTCGGCAAGTATTGAAATCGGTCTCATTTTTCGTTACCTTTCATATGATGTCTTTCCAAGCTGTAAGGAGTTCAAAATTCAATATTTCAGCAGTCAAAATTTCGGTTTAAAAAGTCTCTGACTTCGGCTTCGAGCTCTCGCCCTCCCGCCGAAAACGCTATGCAGTGTTCGGCTCCGGGCACAATGTGGAGCTCGCTTCCGGGTGCAGCTTTCGAATAAAGGAGTTCGGAACTGTGATAATCCACGGTGGTATCGGCGTCTCCGTGAATAAAACAGACGGGAATTCTGCTTTTTTCAACGTTCCCCGTATTACGCAATACAAAATTCTCACCCGTCAGCATATAGGCGCAGAGCTTCAGCGGGGGAAGAATCATAAACTTCGGGACGTGCTTTTCCCTGCACTGACGCAGGAACTGGTCAAAGGGGGAAACGAAGGGGCAGTCGGCGATAATCGCCCTGACGCCGCAGTCTTCAAGCTTATCCGAGGCAAAAAGCGCCGAGCTTGCCCCCATTGACTTTCCGAGAAGCAGTATTTCACTGTCAGGATAAAGCCCGTGAATTTTCCGGCACCAGGCTGCCGCATCGCGGCCCTCCGCCACACCCATGGTGACATACTTTCCGTCGCTGTCAAAATGAGCGCGCATATCCGGGATGAGAAGTGAAAATCCGAGACTGTGAAGAAATCTGCAATAGACCGGCAGATTAAACATATAATGCGCGCGGTAGCCGTGAAGCAGAATCGCGATTTTTTTGTTGCAGCTCCTACCCTCATAAAAACGCGCGCGAAGTGTCAGAGCTCCGCCCGGAAACCCGCCACGCGGAGCTTCTGTGTAAGCTGCAGAGCTCCTTTTCTGTTTCGAATAAAACTCCGGCACCCGGATTTCAAGCCTTGAAAACGAAAGGCCCGACATATAGCCTCCTGCCGAAATAATTACGTCTCTGAACGGAAAGTAATACGAACCGGGGGCGAAGGGATCGTTTCTCTGCGGCTTTTTCGACGGATTTTTCCGTCTGAAATAGCAGCAAAACAGAATCAGGGCCGGCAAAAAAGCAAACAGAATCCAAAGTACGGCGGCAGAGAGCAGAACCGTGACGGCAATTTTGAGCACCGGCATATCAGTTCTTTTCGGCCTCCGCCTTTTCGATATAATCCACTACGTCGCCGACGGTTTTGAAATCCGCGGTCCCGAGCCCGGTAAAACGGATGCCGAACATCTCCTCGACACCGATCACGACGTAAAGCATGGTGACTGATGAAAAGCCGAGGTCGCGTACAAGCTGCAGACCATCGTCGACCTCGCCTGCGAGTATGGTGGGATTCACGTCGGTCAGAACCAGTATTTCTTTCAGTTTTTCCTTGATTTCTTTTCTTGAATGTTTCATTTTTATCCTTTTTCCGGTAAAATAAGCTTTTTTCGGCTGTCCCGACTGCCGTTTCATGCCTGCGGGCGGGAGTGCCTCTTTATCTTCATGCTCGGGGTTCTCTCGAAGTCAGACCTGCGGATTACGAGCCGGTTGTATCTTTCGTGCGGGAGCAGTTCCGCATTTATCCTTGCCATTTCGTCAGTGAGATATTTTGCGCGCTCCGGTTCCGGAACGGCTGAGAGCTCAGTCATACGCGGCAGAATTTCAAGTACGAGAACCGCGGCTCCCGTTTCAGTTCTGTCTTCGTAAAGCTCGCAGTCCTGGACCGCACTGTGAGCCGAAAAATGAGCCTCAACCTCGGCAGGCGACACGTTTTCGCCGTTCGGAAGTACGATT
>DCGL01000068.1 GCA_002314565.1 Clostridiales bacterium UBA1779 | reverse complement strand
ATTTGCTCATGCCGAGCACACCAAGTAAAAAAGCACGGCTCAAGTCCGTGCTTTTCTTGCCTCCACCGGGGTGGAAGGCAAGTGGTAAATCCGTCTTTTTATCGAAGTCTTCAGTCACTCAGCTTAATAAATCCATTTTCATAAATCAGTTGTGTTCCCAGTTCCGAAGACAACTTTTGGTACTTATCAAAAATCTTCTTTCCTTCATCACCCTGTGCAAAGACCGGCAAGCCCTCGAGCTGTTCGTTTCCGCATCTGAAGAAAAGCTTCACCGGCATCAATGTCAGGTCGGTCAAGCGGTCACCTTCATACTCCAGTTTCGGAAGTACGGTCAGAAAATTCTTTTCGTTTGTCTGCAAGCCGAGTTTTCCGCCCTGCGATCTTTTATCCAGGGCCTCTTTTGCGCTTGCATTGACGTCAAGTCCGTATTTTTCCATAAAATCGGGCGGAAGAAACTCGACACGCATCCCCTGATAAATAAAGTCACCCAGAGAATAAAAAATAGGTTTTCCACGATACATTTCAAGGCCTCTGAGCATATGACTGCCGCCGCCGAACACGGCGCCGACACCGGCATCAATTGCAGCGCGGCAGAACTCTTTAAGATATGCGGGAGGAGTGAGATCCGATGTTCCCTCTTCCGTATGGCAATGAACCTGCATCAATACAAGATCATTTTCGGCTTTTGCTTTTTTAATCACATCAATTATTCTGATTAAATCTTTTGCATTGCATTTGGAAAGCGGAACGTTTTTATTGTCTGTAAATGTTATGTCACGGAAAACGAAAACTCCTTCCGGATCGGGAAGAAAGTACCCGGTGGCAATTTCAGATTCTCTCTGGAAGTTTATAGCCGTATTCTGAGCTATTTTCTTCAGCTGCTTCATTTCTTCTTCGGAAACGGTATATACGGTATTATGACGCAAATAATTGACACCGGGGCGTGCTTCAAACAGATTGCTTTCTTTACCGGCCATTGAAGGCAGTTTCATAGAAGCATCCACAGCTATTATTGCTGCTTTTTTATTGTCTTTCGTTGTCAGAACAGCAGGTCTTTCAGCTTCTTCCAGACTTCTTCCAGTACCAGCATGGGCGTAACCTTTGGAATCCAGGAAATCAATTGTAGAAAGCAAGCCGTAGTGGGAATAATCCATGCAGTGATTATTTGCATTTCCGTAAAAATTAAAATTATAAGACTCAAGATACGGAAACAATTCTTTTCTTGTGTTCAGCCAGGTTCCGCCGGAATATTGATTGGAAAAGCTTCCGAAATCAGATAAATTGGTCTCGAGATTGGTCATTCTTACGTCACAAGCATTGATAAACTCGTCCAGCTCAATCCGTTTTTCTGCATATTCCTCAGGAAAATCCGCGGTAAATAATGAGTCTCCTGTTGCAGTTACCTTAATTGACATTTTCGATATTTCTCCTTTTGATAATTGAAACGTTATTTAATAATCTCTGAAGATTACAACTTGTGCACTTCCAACCTATAGTATTACGGTGTATATATCAACTCTATACACTGCCCAAGGACGTATAATACCAAATTAAAATCATCCTCGGACCGCCCGCCGCAGACTCATTTATCCTTTTCGTGAATGTAACCTTCAGGGTATCCGTTCTCTTCTGTCCAACCGGCAGCCTCGCGGTCACTCCGATAGCTGTCCAGACGTGCTTCTATGCAAACGACCGCCGCCATCATGCAAGGGATGGCGACCACGTAAAGCACGGATGAAACCACCATCCAGACGGTCCTGCATTCGCCGATCCAGGTAAACATCCAGACAACGTAAGTCAGAGCATAGAGAGCTGCCGCTGTCTGATTTATCACAATATTGGCGGGACTTGCCTGACGCCTGGCATTTATGACCATATGATTTACAAAAATAACTGCGGCACAGACAAGGGCACATGGAGTGGCAATCATATCTGACGTACGCGACATAGCTGACAGCGACATAACCTCTATCATAACGAAGGCCATAAGAAGGGCGCCCATCATAGCTTTCATCAGGTTCTTGTTGTGCTTTTTATAAGAAATATAAAGTGTGGCGATACATGCAACAACCGCAAGCTGCAGCACATTGCCCATAACCGTTTCCGGGGCGGCAAAAACATTAATCAGGCCGGAAATAAATTCGAAACACGCGGCAGTGACAGTGACAAACAAAAAGAATTTATCGCCGGTAAATAGTTTTTTCATCGGTCCAATCCTTCCTTTGTTGATTGCTCGGGATGCTTTTTGAACATTATATAGGTTCGATGATTGAAAGTCAATATATTTGCGGGAAAGTCAGGGAAAAAGACAGTGTTATAATAATTCTTGGTTTTTGTAACACTTCGACGCGAATTGCTCTTCGATGGCAGAATGACGTCGCTTTGCCATTTATTGATTTTTCCGGATTATTCCCCGGCAAAAACAGAGTAAGCAGTCAAAATTTACGGCACCTGTCCGTAAATTTTGATGGGCTGTTAAAACCATCTTTTTAACAGACCATTTTTATTATCGGTTCAACTCTTGTTTTCAAGATTTGCAAAAACGTCGTTCAGTTCGCCGAGGCGCTTATTGAGCATCTTTTTCTGAGAATCGAAGTTTGTAATATACGAAACCTTCGAAGCAGCAGAAATATTGTTTCTGAAAATATTATACGTCAGCTTTTCAAGTGATGACGTAAATATTCTGCCGATATCAAAGGTTACGCTTTCTCTGATAATATCAAACATGCGGGAGGCGTTATTGTCTGCCGCATATCTTGACTTGAGAGTGATTTCAAAGAGAGCGGGGGTGATGATTCTGAACGACTCTGAACCCATGCATTCAAGAGCGATTGCAGCTTTTTCCTTATTTACGGAAAATGACGAAATGGCATACAGCGTATAAGTAAATCCGTTAAGCGTTGTATAGCTTTCCTGGTCTGCCGAATACTTCGGTACGGGAACGACTCCGTAGGTTATCGTACTGCCGGCAAGCATCGTCTTTGAAAACAGGCAGGTTGTCATTGTAAACAGTGATGCATTGTTCATAAATGACGTATATTTCGAATCGGTAAAGTTACAGTAATTCTGATGCAGGAAATCCCAGACCATGCTTGCAACGTTTTCCGTTTTTTCATTGTGGAAGGAGTCCGAAACCGTGAGTTTTCCTTCGCTGTCGCTTTCAACGGTACGCAGGCCCGCGGCAAAGAAGAAGGGATCGAGATATACGCTTGATGCTGCCGTAAAACCGTAAACGGTATCCGCACCGACAGCGGAGGCCTCTGTTGCAGCTGCCATTGTGAACATCTTTTCAAACGTCCAGGTGTTGTTATCCACGCAGGTATAAGGATTTTCAAGCTTATATTCATCAATCAGCGCGTCGTTGAAGTAAACGGCGTACATTGTATAAATCAGGTTTGTTGAAATATCTCCGGATACGAAGTACAGTCTGTTATGAATTGTGGCCTCAGTCGTCAGACTTTCAGGCCACCATGGCTTTTCAAGGTCAATTACCGGATAATCAAGCAGGTTCGCGCAAAGTCCGTTGTAGGCAAGCAGAGCCGTGGACATTGAGTAAGACGCATAAATATCGTAAAGATCTCCGCCCTGAGCTGCATTCTGGGCAGATTTCAAAAAGGCTTCGCGGTTAGAGTTATTTCCGGGAATTCCGATATATTCAAACGAAACGTTGAGTCGTGAGTTGACCTTTTCATTCCTGTTGAATATCGCATCGTTGACAGTTTCACCGTTTGTGTCATCAACAAAGAATTCGTCGGCGCTGGCATCGTTCCAATGCAGCATTCTCAGGACGGCTCCCCCGAGGTCGGTACCGGCAGGAATATCATCCATAAGATATAACTCCTCTTTATCGGTTTGAGTCGTTTCAAGTGAAGCTTCATTGCTGACAACAGCGGCAACGGTTGTATTCTCAGATACGTTGACCGTATCTCCGCAGGAAGCAATCAGCGGTAAAAGGATAAGCAAGCTCAGGCACAAGGATAAAAAGCGTTTTTTCATTTTTGTCAAATCCTTTCTTTCAATAAATATATACTTATTATATACTTCTGTGAAGACTATGTCAAGTTACAGTCATATAAAA
>DCGL01000069.1 GCA_002314565.1 Clostridiales bacterium UBA1779 | reverse complement strand
TCGATGACTTTTTTAACATCGCCTTCCCCTGTCATCTCAGTTTTTATATGCTTTGCAGATATTTCTTATTCCTTCAGGGCACTTGTCGCAGTCCGGATTTCTCGCCGAGCACAGGTCACGGCCGAAATTTACGAGCCTGTGGCAGGTGTCGGTCTGGTAGGCAGACGGAATTTCTTTCCCCATGATTTTTTCGGTTTTCACGGGGTCCTTCTGACCGTCCGGATAAAAGCCGAGTCTGCCGCAGATTCTCATGCAGTGCGTGTCGGCGACAATGCCGGGAATTCCGTAAATGTCACCGAGAACGAGATTTGCAATTTTTCTGCCGACTCCCGGAAGCTCAAGCAGCTCTTCCATGGTGTCTGGAATTCTGCCGTCATACTTTTCGCAGATGATGCGGGCGCTTTCCCTGAGCGATTCCGCTTTCGTGTGAAACAGACCGCAGGGCTTGATGATTTCTTCAAGCTCAGTAAGTTCGCAGTCCGCCATATCCTTTGCTGTCGGATATTTCACGAACAGATCACGGCAGACGATATTGACGCGTGCATCAGTGCACTGAGCCGACAGTCTGCCCATAACGAGCAGACGCCAGGGGTCTTGGCCCCATTCAAGCGCGCATTTTGAATCCGGATAAAGCTTTTCAAGTTCAAGCGCGAGTATTCTTCCTTTTTCGCTGCCGTCAGTTTTCATTTTATTCAGCCAGTCCCTCGACAATTCCGAGCAGAATAATGCCTGCCATGGCAAGCCCGACCGCCGCGTATTTCGGAAGACTGAGTTTCTCCTTTAATATTATGCGTGAGAGGATAAGCGATACCGTGCAATAGCTTGCAACAACCGGCGCCGCAATGACGGCGTTGCCCGACATCGCGTAAATGTAGGCAAACTGGCCTGCGGTTTCAAATGCTGCGGCTCCGAGGCGGGCCCCGTAAAGCTTTCCGCTTCCGTGTGGAATGAAGTGCTCCTTCTTAATAAACCGAATATATATGAAAAGAAGGAGTGCACAGATAAGAAAAGTCAGTTCGTATGAGGTGTTGGCAACCGTTTCTATTGTGTCTTCGCTTACGTCAACGAGGGGAGTGGAGTCAATGTCGTCGAGATACCACGCATCGAAGAAGGTTCCGAGCGCGTCGATGATGCAGTATGCTATTGGAAGCATAAACGCTTTGAAGCCCGTGACGTATTTTCTGTCGGCGTCGGCACTGAGTTCGGAGCGCGATTCGCGGAATTCAAGCAGACCGAGAACAAAGACCCCGATGCAGATGACCATAGCGGCAATTCCGGATAAAGGGTCCGGAATCTGCTTCATAAAGACCATACAGAGTATGCAGACAACTGCCCCCGAGGTATTCTGAACCGGGGATGAAACGGACAGTTCAAGATAACGAAGACCGAGGTATCCGACGGTCATCGACAGTATGTACATACATGAAACCGGAAGATATATGAGAAGGTTCAGCGGATTGAAGCCGATGTCGCTGCATAAAAGGGTGACTATCGCGTGGGCTCCCATAACGAGACCTACGCAGCATGACGTTTTGAGATGCGAGTATCTGTCTTTTTCGTCAGCCCCAAGCTTGTAAAACAAATCGGCGGCTCCCCAGCAGAGAGTGCAGAGAACGGTGAAGAGAATCCAGTTGTCAGAGTTGAAAAATTGCATTGATGCGAGTTCTTTCTTTCGGATTTGTCAGGTCTGCCGGATTCTTCCCGGCAGAAGACGAAATATTATAACATCCGCCGTTTTCTTTGTCAACAAAAAGCTTGACAATAAGTATGCTGTGTGTTATACTATCCGAGTCTTTGGGGGCGTAGCTCAGTTGGGAGAGCATCGCGTTCGCAACGCGGGGGTCATGGGTTCAAGTCCCACCGTCTCCACCAAAAACAAAAAAAGGCCTTCGGGCCTTTTTGTTTTTGTTATGCGGGGGGACTTGAACGGACGGTACTGAATCAGGCGCTTGGGCGAGCGGCATCTGAAAAATCGCCGGGGGCGATTTTGAACCGCGAGACGACCGACCCGCAGGGAGACCGCCTGAGAGCCGTCCGTGACCGTGCCCGCAGGCGAGAAACAAGTCCCACCGTCTCCACCAAAAACAAAAAAAGGCCTTCGGGCCTTTTTGTTTTTGCATAACTAATTGTACCTTATCGGAAAACCTTCGGAAGCGGTATACTGCAAGAACAGAAAGATCAGATGTATACGCTTTCGAGGTTGTATTTTGGGGATAAATATGATACAATTAATAATATAATATTTTTAGTATTTATAGGCAATTCCGATGTTTTTAAAAAACACAATGCCGGACACAGACGGGGGTAATGCATATGGCAGACAGAAACAAAAGCACAGACGTTTTCCGAAAAAAGAGCCTTGACAGGGTGTCATCTCCGGACGAATTGGACAAGTATGTGAAAACAACCACCCCATCCCTGTGGCTGCTGCTGGGTTCCATCGTTGTGATTCTGGTCGGAATTATTGTATGGTCATGCCTCGGAAGGATAGAGTCGAACAGCATCATAGGATGTAAGGTTCAATCGCATAATGCAAGCGCATACATAAAGGAAACCGACTACGAAAAAATAGGCGATGAAACCTATATCAAGGTCGATGATAGGGTATACGAAATCGCATCCATCTCCGGTCCGTCACTTGCAGGCGAGTCGTCTGACCGTTTTCTTATGCAGGCGGCTTCAATCGCCGATGGCGAGTGGTACTACACCGTAAGCTTTGAAACAGAGCTTGCCGACGGCGAGTACAAAGGCAAAGCCGTTTTTGAAACTATAAGCCCTATCACTTTTATTATTAACTGAATATGAAAAATATCAATAAACCGATAAGAAACGGAGTTGCAAAAAAAACACCCGTCATAATGCAGTTAGAGGCACTGGAATGCGGTGCCGCGTGCCTTACAATGATACTTTCCTATTACGGAAAATGGATACCGCTTGAGCAGGTCAGAAAAGACTGTG
>DCGL01000122.1 GCA_002314565.1 Clostridiales bacterium UBA1779 | reverse complement strand
AAGAATCTGCTCGTTCCCGACTCCGGTATATCGGAGTCGGGAACGAGCAGATTCTTTCCAATCTGTCTTATTTGCTGAGTCAACACGCACGGGTTCAGATTCGCGTTCCCGTCATTGGGGGTATGAACGACAGTATCGAAGAAATGACCGCCATTCGGGACTTCCTCTCGGCGGGATTCCCTCCCGAACGGGTGGACCTTCTGCCCTATCACCGCATGGGAGAGAACAAGTACGGCGCATTGGGAAAAGCTGTTTCTTTCTTCTCCGTCCCCACCCCCGAACAAATGGCGCAATTCCGCGCAATTTTTACGTGAGAACGGTTCGGTAAAAAAGCCCCCCCCCGGGGCCTATCAAGTCATTTTTGACACCGGTGGGGAAAGGCGAGTGTGACAGGAGAACCTCTCACTGCGGCTCGCTCGGTTCGCGGTTCGAACATCCGTTTAGGCTGTTCTCAGGTGCCGCTCCCCGCTGTCATCAAAAACAATAAGAGGGGCTTGCGCCCCTCTTATTGTATATCTTAGATTAAAATTAATCTTCTTTCTTTCTGCAATTGAGTACAACGGTCATTGCGATGACGGAGACGATAGCAGCACCAATGATGAAGAGGAAGCTGTCACCGGTCTCGGGAGTAATTACGGGAGTAGTCTCGGGAGTGGTTTCGGGAGTAGTTACAGTAGTTGTTTCTGGAGTAGTTACAGTAGTTGTTTCGGGAACAATTTCAGGATATGTTTCGGAAGCAATCAGGCCCTTGTAAATCTGAATGTTGCTTACGGTAGCTTCGGTTTTGTGATATGCATAAACATAAACACCGAGATTCGGATCCTGAGCTGTTGATCCATCATAGTTGAAGAATGCATCAGTACTCTTGATGGGGCTGGAAACGATAAACGCCCATTTGGAATTACTGTCTTTTACGTACAATGATACAGTGGTCTTTGAACCGTCAATTTCAATTGCGCATTCCTGAGTTGAAGGAGCTTCAGCGGAGGGGGCAGTACCGGGAATATCAGAGGAGTAGTTGACATAGTCAGTCATTTTGCTGCCGTTTCTCTGAACACGAGCCTTGGAAGCGTAGAAATAACCGCCGTAAATGCCGTCAACAAAAACACCGATGGGGGTATTGCCGGTTCTGGTTACAGTGAAAGTGTATGTGTAAAGAGAAGAAGCGTTAAGCGGAAGTGATGCGATTTCACCGCCGAATGCTTCATTGGCATCTTTGGTTTTGGAAACAACTACTTTTTTGGAATCAGCAGTGTCAACGGTGTGGTTAATGATATTCCAACCGTGCTCGCTTGCGATTCTGGCTTCATCGTTGGTAAGGATTCCGTCAGTACCGGTTAAGTCTGCAGTGTAAAGAAGAGCACCGAGAGCGGCTTTGTCATAATCGGGAACCTGAGTTGCAGCGTTTGCGCTGAAGGAACCTACGAGTGAAACGAATGTAAATAATGCGAGTAAAACGCTGAGTATTCTTGCTGTCTTTTTCATTGTAATTCTCCTTTATCTTTATTATCGTATTGATAATTTGATATCATTTTATCACATATCGATATGAAATACAACGCTTTGAGCTATAATGACTTGCATAATGCTATAATGCATTAATTGTGCTATTTTGTGCTAATTTTCAGAAAGATTTATTTGCTCTTCAGAGCCAACCACAGATGACAGAGGATGACAGGGGATACCCGACTTGTGTCGGGGTTCTTTTGTCATCTGAAAATAATATATCCCGATGCTGCCGAAATATGTTATAATACTGTATGGAATAAACAGAAAAGAGTACTGCGTGAAACATTTTGAAGTCCGTATCTGAAAAATGCTTGGTTCACGCGCACTGTGTGCCTTTCGGCAAAAAGTGCGAAGAAAGGAATGGAAATTCACATGAAAAAACATATTAAACTCCTGCAGATTGTATCGGCGGCGCTTGCAATATCGCTTGCAGGGACGTTAGTATCGTGCTCCGACCAAAATAATACGGTGCAGACGGAGGAAAATACCGTAAGCGAAAGCACAACCGAAGCGCCGGCTGCCGTAAAGCTGTATCTTTGTGAGGGCGGGACTGCGAACTACAAGGTCATAAGACCGGATGCGGCCGCAGACAGCATTGTGCAAAGCGCGGTCGATCTGAGAAAAATGCTGACAAAGGCGCTCAAGGCGGATTTCGAAATCGGAAGTGATTTTGTTATGCCGGGCAAAACGGATTATCTCACTGCGCGCGAAATCCTTGTGGGCAGCTGCGACAGGGAGGAAAGCCGTCAGTTCATTTCGAGCCTGAACAAGGGCGAGTACGGCTACGTCATTTCCGAAAATAAAATCGTAATCGCGGGGTATGATGACAATCTGACGTCGCTTGCGCTCAATGCGTTCGACAACAAAGTTATCAGCCGGCCTGAAAATATCGATGAAAAGGGATTTGTGATTGAAGCGGGAACGGAAGCGCGGTTCAAAAGCAGTCAGGCTGCCGAATCGGAAGGCGAAACCTGGACTCTCGGAACCTCGTACAAGATTACCCCGAGTCTCGGAGACGCGGTTTGCTCCGTAAGCCGCAAAGAGCCGTATAAAGCATCACAGGGAGCTGCCTGCGACGGAAAATATTTTTACAATATTCTGATACAGACCAAGGGTGACGGTTCACAGACCGGAATTATTGTTAAGAGTCTGATGGAAAAACCTGCGTCAGACCGTAAAACAAGCGAAGATCTGCCGCTCGGTCACGCAAACGATATGTGCTACAACAGCAAAGAGAACGTTCTGGTTGTGACGAATATGGTGGGAACCGTGCTGACGGTAATCGACCCCGATACTCTGACCGTGATTAAAACGGTTGACGCGACCTGGCTCGGAGGAACCCCGTGGGCAATAGGATATTGTGAGGAAAGAGAGTCTTACGTAATAGCGGCAGGCGGAGCTTTGCGCGTGTGTGACAAGGATTTTAAGATTTTGAGATCGATTGCCATGCAGAATGCCGGAGACTACACCGGTCAGGGCATGGATTGTGACAATACGTATATTTTTATGCCGCTCAGCAAAGGGACTTCGACCACGGATAATGTCATTATGGTTTATACCTGGGACTCTGGCTATAAAACGGTGCTCCATCTGAACACTTCAACCGAGAGCGAAACCATGATGAATTACGGCGGAAAGTATTACATCAGCTTTAACAGCAGCGGGGCGAAGGTTTACGAGCTGCATTTCAATATACAATATTAATCAGATGACAGGGAATACCTGACGCAGGTCGGATGGGGCCAATGTCATTCGGAAGGAAATATTGCTTGACAAATAGGTAGAATTTATATATACTATTATTCGAAGGCAGGTGTTTCAAATGATTATTAATACTAACCAAATCGTTACGGTCACTGAGGCAAATCAAAATTTTTCACGAGTTACGCGTATAGCCGATCAAAACGGTCAGGCTGTAATATTTAAAAACAGCAAACCGCAGTATATCTTAATCAATGTTGATGAAAATCCAATGCTTGATTTATCTGATGATGAAAAAATTGATATTGTTGCCAAAAGAATATTGGATAAATATTTACCGGCATTTAAGGAACTGGCAAAATGATTAAATTTTCAAAAGAGAAAGTGCTGCTTTTACATCAACTGATTGCAGAACAAACCGGAGGCGATGATAATATACGGGATATTGACTTATTGGATTCGGCTTTGGAAAACGCTTTTCAGACCTTTGACGGAATTGATTTATACCCAACCAAAGAAGAAAAAGCGGCCCGCATCGGATTTTCGTTAATTTCCAACCATGCATTTGTTGACGGTAACAAACGTATCGGCATGTACGTAATGCTTACGTTTTTAGAAGTGAACGGTATAAAGATGGCACCATCCAATGATGATGTCATAAAAGCCGGATTAGGTGTTGCAGACGCTTCTATGAAATATGAAGATTTGCTTTTATGGATAAAGAAACATAAAAATTGAGTTTAGGGGATGTTAAAAAAGTCGATGACTTTTTTAACATCCCCTTTTTCAGATACCGCTCACCCCGGCTTGCTCGCCCTGTCATCCGGGTCAAAACAAGTCCAGAGTGCTGTCGAGGTAAATCTCTTCGCGGACGCGGAGCCTGTATTCCGGCTTGGTGAGGTAATACAGAAGAAATTCGAGAATCAGGGCGCTGCCGAGGCTGCGGCCCTCGATTTTGAAGTTGGAAAAGCCGAGAGGAAGATAGACGTTCAGAATGTCGGAAGTGCCGATGAAGGTCGGGTTTTCCATTGCTTTTGAAAATTTATAGCCTGCGGCAGCACCGGGAGCACGACAGATGAAGTCCCGGCATTCAAGGCCGAGATTTTTGCGGCTTACGTTTTCGTAGCAGGCACGCCTGTCGCGGCAGCCGGGGAAGCAGCATTCGTTGCACAGGAATTCAAGCTTGTCTTTTTGTTCCGCGGGCAGCTTGCCCAGCTTGTCGAAAGAGTGATTCAGCCTGAAGTCGGGAACGACGAAGCGGAAGTCGTCGCGCCGGAGCTCCTCTTCAAGAGAAGAAAAGTCGGTCAATACTTTTGTCGTTGAAGAAACGAAGTACAGGTCCGGATACCGGGATTTTATATAATCAAGAAGAAGGTCGGAATGGATGATAACGCCGTTTTGAACTCCTTCTTTTTTATTGAAAAGACGGCAGAGCTCGTTGCAGCGGCGGTCGGACAGGTGTTCTTCTGTGAGAAGGGAGTTCGAAAACGTCAGCCTTGCCGAAATCCCGTATTCACGGGTCAGTGCAAGAACCTCATCCGGATTGTTGTCGCCGAAACCGACGCGCCCTCCGCCCCAGAGGCAGTCGGCGGGGGAGCCGTAGATTGAGGAAATATCACACCGGGGGTAAAACCAGTCGCGTTCCTTATAAAAAAGCGGCAGAAACAGTCTGTATAAGTCGAAAAATTCGAAGAGCCCCGGCAGGTGAAAATGCGCGGTTCCGATTTTGTCATTCATTTAAAACACCTCGTTTCGTGTCATCATTATAACATAAAAATCCGAAAATCTTGCACAATACAGTTAAATATGCTAAAATAGACACAAGTGTCTATCGAAAAAACGGCATTTCTCGCTTTGTGTCGTGGATTCGGGGGCATAAAAGCCGTACAATATGGCTGAACGAATATCACCGCCGACTAAATTCTCTTTGACTTTTCCTCTTCAAAGTGCTATACTTAATAACAATTTATATGTATGGTACAAGGAGGCCGAAAATGCCTGAAGCCGCAAAAGGTAAAATAAGAATGCCCGAAGCTCTGAAGAAAATTTACGTGTGGATAATTTTCTCAATGAGCTTTTTTATGATATTTACGGCACTGGGTTTCGGTTCATCAACGAAGGGAACGTTCCTGACTGCGGTCACGAAGTCACTGGGACTTGAGCGCAGTCTGTTTACGATTGCGGATTCACTCAGATACCTGACGACGACGGTTATGAGTCTCTTGCTCGGAAAAACGGTTAAGAAAATCGGTCTGCGCAAAATGGCGGGCTTCGGTTTTACTTTTCTCGCACTTTCCTTCACGATAAATTCTTTAGGAACCGATTACTGGATGTTTTACATCGGCGGAGCACTTCTCGGCGCGGGACTCTGCTGGACAAGCACTTCTATGGTCGGGTACCTCGTTGAAAACTGGTTCACAAACGGGAAGGGAACGATAATGGGAATTCTGCTTTCCGCAAACGGCCTCGGCGGCTTTGCGTCTGAGTTCATTGTGACCAAAATCGTTTACGGAATGGACGGAGGCCTGAGCTACGAGGCCTCGCGCTGGAGACTCGGATACCGCTTTATTGCCATTCTGTTCCTGGTCGTCGGAATTCTTGCCGTGCTTGTGATACGTGAAAGGCCGGAGGACATCGGTGCAAAAGCTCTGGGAACTGATAAACCGAAGAAGAAAAAACGCGGTTCTGACTGGGTAGGATACAGCACGAACGAGCTTATACACAAGCCGTTCTTCTACGTTGCCGCAGTTTGCGTCTTTATGACCGGCTTTGCCCTGCAGTCAATGGTAAACGTGGCAAAGCCGTATATGTATGACGTTGGAATGGATAAAAACTACGTCATCGTCGTTTTTGCTTCGCATTCTCTGCTTATGATGGCATCAAAAATACTGACCGGGGTCAGCTACGACAATTTCGGCCTGAAAATCACACATTTTCTTTGCTGCCTTTGTTCAATGATATCCCTCGGCGCCCTCTGTGTGCTTGACGGAAGCTCCGCAATACCCGCATGGGTTTACGCACTCGTGTCGTCTTTCGGGCTCCCGCTTGAAACCGTAATGGTGCCGCTCACCGTGTCATATATGTTCGGAAAGAAGGACTACACGCGTGTGCTCGGATATTTTCTCGGCTTCAACACACTCGGATACGCAGTCGGGGTTCCCGTTGCCAACCTCGTTTACGACAAATGCGGCAGCTACCGCCCGATTGTCTTCGTGCTGACGGGAGTAATCGCCGCCGTCACGGTCGTTATGCAGATTTCAATGCTTATGGCAGACAGGTCCAGAAAAAAGCTTGAAGCAAGTTTAGAATAAACCGTACCGGGGGACGTATGTGGTGGCTAAATTTACCGGGGGACGTATGTGGTGG
>DCGL01000086.1 GCA_002314565.1 Clostridiales bacterium UBA1779 | reverse complement strand
TGTAAATCTGCTGGCAATGCCTTCGGTGGTCCGAATCCACCATCCCCCACCAAGATAAAGAGCGTATCGCAACAGCGATACGCTTTTTGTCTTGGTGGGGGATGGTCATGCTTCGGCCCACGGTTTGACGCTTGCGTCAAACCGTGGTTCGCATTCGCCGCCGGAACAGCGCGGGAGCTCGCTCACGCGGGGGAAGGCGAGCGAATCTTGCCCGCAGGGCAATACCCACCATCCCCCGAAATAATTCAACAGCGATACGCTCTTTATCTTTTCTTCAACATACTGTATTTTTCAAATTCTTTACATTATTACTAATTTGTGCTATACTTTTTCACAAACAAAAATCATCGGGGTACTTCCAAATGCTGAAAATCTTAAAAATTCCCGTAGGCCTGCTCGAAACCAATTGCTATCTCGTCCATGCCGACGGCAGCCGCAGAACCGTCTGTATCGATCCGGGTGACGACGGTCTTGTAATCCTTGAGGAAGCGCGGGACATGGGACTCGTCATTGAGGCGATTCTTCTGACTCACGGACATTTTGACCATATAGGTGACGTCGGCATGGTAGGACAGGGCAAGCTGCCCGTATACCTGCATCCTCTTGATATGGAAATGCTGCAGGACGGAAGAAAGAACGAATCCATAGGCTTCGGTGTTCCGGAAGTGAAATGTATGACATCCGTGCTTCCGGCAGAAGAAGGAAAAGGAGTCGACGCCGCAGGCCTGCATTTTGACGTCTGGCATACTCCCGGTCATTCAAAGGGGTCCGTGTGCTACCTGTGCGAAGACTGCCTGTTTACGGGGGATACGATGTTTGCGACGGGTTACGGAAGAACCGACCTTTACGGCGGAAGCTTTGATGAAATCAAGAACAGTCTGAAAAGACTGATTCCCGTAAGAACTCAGTATAAAATATTCCCGGGGCACGGGAACTGAATTGCGCGGCGTAAAATAGTCCCTGACTATTTTACGCCGCCTTTCTTTTTCAGGCACACGGCTTGATTTTGGCAATATTTTCAGTATTTCATTAATAAAAGCTGAAAATTCTTTTTCATAACATTGACATGAAAATCATTGTGTGCTAAAATTATTCTGTTTTACTATAAGAATATATAATAACATCATAACTTGCTGATATATTATTATGTAAATGAGCCGATACGCTGCGCTTGCGTACCGTTAATATCCGGACGTTTTACCGTGAAGAAAGGGCAGAAAATATGAAAGCGGATTTCCTTCCGGCGATTGATACGCCGATTTCTGACGTTTCATTTTTTATATTTATCGAGATAATTCTCGGCTTGCTTATTCATATATGTATTACACTGTCAAAAAGCAGGAAAATCGGGACTGTCAATTTGTATTTCCTGTTTATGTGCTTTTTCTATCTTTGCGGACTTGGGTCTATGGTTTTTATGCGTTTCGTTCCGAACAGTGACGTCGGAACGATGAAAATACTGAAAAGGATTCTTACTCAGACAATTTCAGTATATGCACCCATCTTTACTTTTCTGATTGTTCAGAGTATAGTACTGAATAACTGCGTCTCGAAATGGATGAATCTGATTTTTATCATTCCGACAACAGAAACCGTGCTTGTCTTGCTGAACGATTACAAAGAACTGTTTGTATCATATGATAAGCTGTACAGCTTCCTTTCATTGCTTGACAGTGAATGGTATATGTATGTATATGAGGCCGCGTCGGTAATTTTCCTTCTTGTCTCGGCAATATTGCTGTTTGTGTTTGCAGGACGAAGAAATTCCAAAAATGCATGGTATCAGGCTTTGATTATGGGAATCGGTTCTCTTATTCCGATTGCCATTACAATTGTTTCGGCCTACGTTCCTGAAATCAAGGGGAATATTACGATTAATAATTACGGGTATATTGCCCAGATGCTTTGCTTGTACATCGGAATTTACGGTTTTCATGCACTTGACTTAGTACCGAATGCTACAAAATATATCCTGAACTGGATTGGTGACGGTTACGTAATTCTTGACACCGGACTTAAGCTTATCGATTATAACCACACGTTTGAGTGCTCTCTTGAACAATTCTGCTCATTTACGTATAACAAACCGATTGACAGGAAGAATGATGAAAAAAGTACGCAAGTAAAAGCTTTTATCTCAAAGCTCTGCGAAGCAATAGAAAAAAGCCGGTCGAACAAGACTCCGGTTTCGTATGAGCAGAGTATTATGCTGCCTGACGGCAATTCAAAGCATTCATACGTTATTGAAGTATCTCCTCTTGAAATAGAAAAAAGACTCGGCGGTTTTGTCATTCTCTTTAAAGACATTACTGAAATTAAAAAGAATCTTGAGGAAATACAGCAGAGCAAGGAACAGCTTATGGAGCGTGACCGGCTTGCAATGCTCGGACAAATGGCGGCAGGCTTTGCACATAACCTGAAAACTCCGATTATGAGCATAGCCGGAGCAACCTCTGCCGTTGATGCTCTTGCTCAGGAAATCAGCGAATCCGTCGGTGACCCGGAAATTACCCCGGAAGACTACAGAGATATCGTCAACGAGCTTTATGACTGGACCGGTAAAATCAGAACCTCATGCTCGTATATGTCAGATATTATTTCTGCAATAAAGGGACAGGCGGCAAATGCCGTATTCAGCGAGGAAAGAGAATTTTCCGTCCGTGAGGTTACCAAGTACTCGGAAACCCTTATGAGACATGAACTGACGAAGAACGGGTGTACGCTTGAATTTGTCGGTACTTATGATTCGAATCTTACTCTTGTCGGTGATATGAACTGCCTGACTCAGATTCTCAATAACCTGATTTCCAATGCCATTGATGCCCTAAAGAAAACAGAGGATAAGCGAATAACCGTTAAAACGGAACAGCTGCGTGACTGCCTGAAAATTTCCGTTATTGACTACGGGCCTTCACTGTCTCCTCTCGTACGCGAAAAGCTTTTCAAAGAAATGATTACAACAAAGGGAATCAAGGGAACAGGCCTCGGCCTTTATATTTCCTCAACCATTATTCACGGAAAATTCGGCGGTGAAATGTGGGCTTCGGATATGGAAGAAGGATGTGAAATCGGATTTACAATTCCGATTAAATAACAGAGAGAGGGAAGTAAATTATGAGAAAAAACAGAAGAGATCTCGTAAAAGGCGAATTTACGATACTTGCTGTTGACGACGACCCGATAATGACCGAAACTCTTCAGTCTTATTTTCAGAGAAGCGGTTACGAGATTGATACTGAAAACGATCCGATAGAGGCAATTGAAGACGTAAGGAACGGGAATTACGATATTCTTATGCTTGACTTCTTAATGGGACCGATAAACGGAGACGAAGTGGTCAGAAGAGTCAGAGAATTCAATCAGGATATCTGTATTTTTCTGCTTACAGGTCATAAAGAAATCGTTCCTCCGCTCAAAACGATGAGAGAGCTGGACATCCAGGGATACTTTGAAAAGAGTGAGCGCTTCGATCAGCTTGAGATGATGCTTGAGGCAAATTCCAAACAGATAAAGCAGATCAAAACCATTAAGAAATACCAGAAAGGTCTGACGGATATGTCAGAACTTCTGGCGGAACTCAGCCGCGGATTTACGTCACGCGAGCTGGCTATGAAAATTTCAGAGATACTTATCCGCCTCTTCAATTCGAAAACAGTATTAACAGCCTTCGGTATTGACGGCAGTATGGACAAGCCGTATATGTATATGTGCCCTTCAGGGGACCTTACGGCGTTTGACAGAGATACTTCGGCAAAAGACGTAATCAATGCAGCTAAATCCATGATTCCGACAGACAGCCTTTATTTCAAAGAGCTTTTTTCTCCGACAGGCGACAGACTCGGTCTGATTATGGTGGATTTTGCAAATGTTAATCTCGGAGCAAAGTCCGATTCCGAATTTGAGGAACAGCGTTTCGATATTTTTTCAAGACAGTGTTCGTCTGTTATTGAAAACAACCTGCTTCTTAACCGTGTACGTGACAGCAACATCGAGCTTGTAAAAGCCATACGAATTATGGTTGACGCCAAGGACGAGAATACGAGAGGTCATTCGGACCGTGTATCAATGCTGTCTGAAGTCATTGCTAAGGTTGCGGGACTTGATGAAAAGACAATTCAGAATACCAAGGTTGCCGGTCTTTTCCACGATATCGGAAAGGTCGGTGTGCCCGACAGCATTCTTCTGTCTCCGCGCAAGCTTACTCCTGAAGAAAGACAGGAAATTCAGAAACATACTGAACAGGGTGCAAAAATTCTGTCGGAAATACCGGTTTTTGCGCATCTTGCTCCGATTGTTCTGTCACATCACGAGCGTGTGGACGGGCATGGATATCCGAACGGGCTTCAGGATAAAGAAATTCCCGAAGAGTCCAAGATTATTGCAGTGGCCGACACCTATGATGCCCTGATTTCAAGAAGATCGTATAAGGACCAGATGTCAAAGGAAGAAACGATAAAAATACTGCTCAGCGTCAGAGGCAAGCAGCTGGATCCGAAATATACGGACATTCTTGTGTATTTGCTCAATAAATCTGACGGCGGGTTGCTCGAGGGGCTTAACACGGAACAGCTTCTATGACGTATCTTCAGATAATATCCGACTTTGTAATACCATTTGTATCTGCGTTACTTCCTTACCATGCTCGACCGGCAGGGAATGTTCGCATAAAAAAAAGCGTGCCGGGGTGAGCGAGCCGGGGAGACGGTTCTTCGGCACGGTGGCAAAACAGAGCGAGCCGTACCACGGCACGATTAATAAAATGCAAAAAAAGCGGCAAAAGGGAAAAAGTCCTTTTGCCGCCACATTTTTTATTTTACATAATATCGAAATACTTTCTCTGCATTGCGGGGATTTCGCCCTTCATGGCGGTGAGTACGCGTTCGGCACGGTCGTCGCCGAAAAGATAATTCTTGAGATATGCTCCTTCTGCGCGGCAGATTACGTCGTGGATGGGGAAATATTCATCCATCAGGAAGGCTGCATATTTTACGAAACGGAAATCTCCGACGGCGCGGTATTCCTGACTTACGGTGTCCAGAGCCACGCTGTATTTCTTTTTGACGGAGTCAATCAGTGCATCCGTTTTGTTTTCCGGTGAGAAAATGATTGTGGAGCACACGAGTGCGTTTCTGTTGTGCTCGGTCGAGCCATGGCTGTCTGTGCTTCCGACTATGGGAGGATTGAAGCCTTTGGCCTTTTCTTCATAATAAAATGCGGTCTGGAAGCCGTTGTGCTGGTAATAACTTTCACCTCCGAGAACCTCAAAGGCATCGAAGGGCATATGCTCGTAAAGGTATCTGAGATAGCTTTCGCTGAGCTGCATGGTTGAGCAGAGCCAGTACGGATGCGGGAAGATTCCAAGTCCCTGTGCCGCGCGTACCTGTTCGCATTCCCACTGCATGGCGGCAAAGCTCAGACGCTCGGATTCGAGAGTCAGACCGTCGTCGGGAAGAGCGGCGGCGCGCTTTGCAATCATTTCTTTGAATTCCGTGTCGGTCATCGGTTCGGGACATTCGCCGTTCAGGCTGCGGGCTTCGGGAGCGTCGCCGCGCTCTGCAGTGTTGGCGTTTGGGGTAACGAGGGCGTTGATACTCCACTTGCCTCCGAAATTGACAAAATGTACGTCGTTGAGGGGAAGGTGAATTTCTTCACCGGTAACCACGAGATAATCGGTAAGGGGGCTTTCGTCGTTTTTATCAATCTTCAGTGCCTGTCTCGTCTCAAGTGAGGGATAGTAGCGTCTGTGGTCTGAAAGAACCGTGAAATCGTATCCGTGGGCTCTGTAATTGGCAACTACTGCCAGCGGGTCTTCACGTCCGTCCGAGCGGTGACTGTGCATGTGCAGATCTCCTCTCTGAGGGAAACGGCCCTGCATATCGCTCTCAAGGGCGTAAACGCGCAGTTCGAGATACTTTTTGTCCTCACCCGGTTTAATGAACTGAACGTGATACATTCCTTCTCTGGGGAAATCCGTGTCGATTCTGATACAGCCGTCGGCATCGGGCTTGATTTCATAATCTCTGCATCCTCCGGAGCCGGGGAAGCGCTTGTCTTCCGCCACGGCAGATTCGCGGACCTGAATGCGGTAGACGGAGTCGGGAATGAAGCCTGCATGGAAGCCGAGGGGCTTTACCGTGATATGTGCGGGTCTGTTTGTCAGGAATACCTTGGGGAACACGTCGCAATCGTAAATTTCTTTTTTTATAACGGGATAGAATGCCATTTTGAACTCCTTTTACCTGTGAGTGCAGCCAAAATCACCAAAGCGGGGAATCGGACTGCCGTGTTTTAGTTTGCACGAAAGTCTGCCCTTGTGCAGTACGTTCTTCCGCGCTTTTTTAAAATCGGCGCTGAATTCAAAGAAAGCAGCGCCGAGGGGGATTATTTCATTTTGATTACGGAAGGATCCCACATTTCGGGAGCTTCGTATCCGAGAAGAGTTACAACGGTTGCCGCAACGTTCGAAAGGCCGAATTTTCCTTCGTCCTCAAGAACTGTGATGCGGTCTTCGCCGCTTGCGTCATAAACGATGAGCGGAACCTTGTTGAGCGTATGAGAGGTCTTTGCCTTGTAGCTGCCGTCGGCATTCTTCTTGGGCTCTTTTGTTTTCTTGTCAAGCTCTGCCATTTCATCGGCATTTCCGTGGTCGGCTGTAATGAGTGCAACGCCGCCGAGACGGTCAACAACCTGAAGGATTCTGCCGAGCTGCAGGTCAAGTGCTTCCATTGAGCAGATGGTTGCTTCAAGGGAGCCCGTATGTCCGACCATATCGCCGTTCGGGAAGTTTACGCGGAGGAAGCCGTACTTGCCGGATTCAAGCAGTTCAATCAGCTTGTCGGTGATTTCAGCGCACTTCATCCATGGACGCTGCTCAAAGGGAACGACGTCGGAAGGAACTTCAATATACGTTTCAAGTTCTTCAGAGAACTTGCCGGAACGGTTGCCGTTCCAGAAATAAGTTACGTGACCGTACTTCTGAGTCTCTGACATTGCAAGCTGGGAAATACCGGTTCCGGCAAGATACTCGCCGAGAGTGTTGGTGATTTCAGGCGGATTTACGAGATAATTCTGAGGAATGTGCAGGTCGCCGTCGTATTCGAGCATGCCGGCATATACGACCTTGGGGTATCTGACTCTGTCGAACTTGTCGAATTTGTCTGCAGGAGTATCAAAGGTCTTGGAAATTTCAATGGAACGGTCGCCGCGGAAGTTGTAGAATACGAAGCTGTCTCCGTCTTCAACGGTTCCGACAGGCTTTGCGTCCTTGGCGATAACGAAGGCGGGAAGATCCTGGTCGATGACTCCGGTTTCGGCGCGGTAGGTCTTTATGGCTTCTTCGGCTGAAGCAAACTGTCTGCCCTCACCGAGAACGTGAGTATGCCAGCCTCTTTCAACCATGGACCAGTCAGCCTCGTATCTGTCCATCGTAATCTTCATTCTTCCGCCGCCGGAAGCAATCATAATATCGAAATCGGGGGCGCGAAGTCCTGCGATGAATTCTTCAAAGGGAAGTACGTAGTCGAGAGCGGAGGTTTCGCCGACGTCACGGCCGTCAAGAAGAATGTGAATTCTTACTTTGCGGACTCCTTCAACTTTTGCCTCGGCGAGCATGGCCTTGAGGTGGTCGATATGGGAGTGAACGTTACCGTCAGAGAAAAGGCCGAGGAAATGCATAGTGCCGTTCGTTTCTTTTACGTTGGCAACAAGCTTTTTCCAGGTGTCGGATGCGAACATCTTGCCGCTTTCGATTGACTGGCTGACAAGCTTTGCGCCCTGGGCAAAAACCTGACCTGAGCCGAGAGCGTTATGACCGACTTCGCTGTTTCCCATATCGTCGTCGGAAGGAAGACCGACGGCTGTTCCGTGAGCCTTGAGCTTGACCCAGGGACGGGTTGCGAAGAGTTTGTCGAGAGTGGGAGTGTAAGCACGGCTGACGGCATTGGTGGGGCCTTCGGGGGCAAGACCTACGCCGTCCATTACGATGCAGAGTACGGGACCTTTTACGGGTGCCTGTGCGGATTTAACGAGTTTTTTCATAGAATCCTCCGGATAATATATAATAATAACAACATATTATTGTATCCCATAATTGCCTTCGTGTCAAGACTTTTGTGCTTTCATCTCTTTTTTCGGGAAAGATGAGAAAAGGCTTTTCAAATAATCCCTTTAGTGATATAATATACAAGTTATTATATATATTTTGGAAAGGATTCAAATTCAGTTATGTCAGAAGAATGCACACATGATTGTTCAACCTGCTCCGCAAACTGCGGATCAAGAAAAGGAGAAACCAAGGATCTGCACGAAGCCCCGAACGCACTGTCGGATATCCGTCACGTAGTCGGTGTGGTAAGCGGAAAGGGAGGCGTCGGCAAGTCAATCGTCACAAGTATGCTTGCCGTCCTGCTTCAGCGCCGCGGATACCGTGTCGGAATTCTTGATGCAGATATTACAGGTCCCTCTATCCCCAAAGCCTTCGGCCTTCACGCCGAGGTTACCGGTGACGACAAGGGAATGATTCCCCCGAAAACCGCAACGGGTATCGACGTTATGTCGGTAAACCTTATGCTCGATGACGAAAAGCGTCCCGTCGTGTGGAGAGGTTCGCTTATTGCCGGAACCGTAAAGCAGTTCTGGACCGATACAATCTGGGACGGACTTGACGTTCTCTTCATCGACTGCCCTCCCGGAACCGGCGACGTTCCCCTTACCGTATTCCAGACCATTCCCCTTGACGGAATCGTCATCGTTTCAAGCCCGCAGGAACTGGTATCAATGATAGTTGCCAAGGCTGCCAATATGGCTGATATGATGAAAATTCCGGTAATGGGACTCGTGGAAAATATGAGCTACGTCGAATGCCCCGACTGCGGCAAGCATATCAACGTATTCGGAGAAAGCCACATCGATGAGATTGCAGACGAATTCGGATACGAAGTGCTTGCAAAGATTCCGATGGATCCCAAGCTTGCCTCTCTCTGCGATAAGGGACTTATCGAAAAGCTCGACAAAGATTATATGAACGCTGCTGCCGATGCCGTCGAAAAGCAGCTCGGACTCAGAAAATAAGATTTTTTTAGAATTTCTTCTCTCCAACAGAAAGGAGAACGCAGGATGGAAACCGTAGATCTGTCTTTTCCGGGACTCGGAATAGACGAATTCACAATCAATAAAATTCTTTGTTCATTTGGTGACAAAATTACCGTCAGATGGTATGCGGTAATGCTGGTTACCGGCATAATAGTCGCATATTTTTATTCCTGTTGGAGAGCCAAAACCAACGGTCTTACTGCCGACGATATGACGGACGTTGCTCTCGGAACCGTTATTTCAGGCGTTATCGGCGCAAGAATTTATTTCGTTCTCTCAAGACTTGACAATTATGACAGCTTTTGGGAAATGTGCAAAATATGGGAAGGCGGCATCGCGATATACGGAGCTCTTATCGGAGGCGGAATCGCTCTGCTCGTCTGCTGCAAAATCAAGAAAATCAACTGGCTTGCGGTTTTTGATACGGTTGCTCCCGGAGTTCTGCTTGCACAGGGAATCGGCAGATGGGGAAATTTTGTCAACGGTGAAGCATACGGAGTGGCTCCGGCAGAAGACAGCTTTCTGTGGACCTTCCGAATGACGGTACGGCAGGCAAACTGGGTCAATGCGAAAGTAGTATCGCCCTGCTTTTTGTACGAAAGCCTGTGGTGCGTTCTCGGGTTCATTCTCATCAATGTTTTTTACAAAAAGGGAAAAAAGTATAACGGACAGATCTTCTTTGAGTACGTCATCTGGTACAGCTTCGGACGTATGTTCATAGAGGGGCTGAGAACGGACTCGCTTTATCTCTTCAACAACCCGAATCTGCCGCGCAAGTCACAGCTGCTTGCTTTGATTCTGGTCATTGCCGGAACAGTCTGTATGATAGTTTTCGGACTTATTGCACACAGAAAGAAACCTGCAGCCGCATACAGCAGCATATATGGGGATATCCTCGCCGCAAGAGCTTCGAATGAAAATACGGCTGAAGCGGACAACAGTCCCGAAGCAGCAAACGACGTTCACAGAGTACCCAATAAGCCGGAAGAACCAAACGAAGAAACGCAAACCGAAAACGGAGAAAAAGACGATGGCACAGATAATTGACGGAAAACTGGTTTCCTCTGAAATCAGGGCTCAGATTAAGATAAAAGCCGCTGCATTCGAAGAAAAATACGACCGCAAACCGGGACTTGCCGTTATCAGAGTAGGCGAAGACCCTGCTTCCGTGGTATACGTCAGAAACAAGATGAAGGCCTGCGATGAGGTTGGCTTCGTTTCCGCGACCTACGTTCTGCCGGAAAATGCAACAGAGGCAGAAGTCCTTGAAAAGATTGACGAATTAAACAATGACCCGACGGTTGACGGTCTGCTCGTTCAGCTGCCTCTTCCGAAGCATCTTGATGAGAAGTCAATCGTTTCAGCCGTTGCCGAAAGTAAAGACGCCGATGCCTTCCATACACTTGACGCAGGACGTCTGAAACTCAATGACGACAGCATACTGCCTTGCACTCCTGCAGGCATTATGGCTATGCTGAAAAGATACGGCATAAATCCCGCCGGTAAGGAATGTGTCGTGGTCGGACGTTCCGATATCGTCGGACGTCCCATGGCGGCTTTGCTGCTTGCTGCAGACGGAACCGTTACGATTGCCCATTCAAGAACTCCAGATCTCGGGGCAGTCACGCGCCGTGCGGACATTCTCGTTTCCGCCGTCGGCCGTGCCGCTCTTATTAAGAAGGATATGGTCAAGCCCGGAGCCGTCGTGATTGACGTCGGAATGAACAGAAATTCCGAAGGCAAGCTCTGCGGTGACGTCGATTTCGAAGGCGTTTCGGAGCTTGCCGGATTTATCACTCCCGTTCCCGGCGGAGTCGGTCCCATGACCGTGACGATGCTTATGAACAACACGATGAACGCGGCTCTCAGGGCAAAGGGCGAAATAAAATAAGCTATACCGACATTAGTGTTTTTTCACAAATAAATCATTAATTGTTGACAATCGGGCTCGGCCTGTGGTATAATTACGAAAATAATGCTTTGCATTGATTATTATTCATTTTTTCGGTTATTCCGCTGCTCCGTGCCCGATTTTTATTTGGGACGGTGAAATTTTGCGGTTTGGCCTCCTTCAATTTTACACTCTATTTTTTTTATAAAGGAGCACAAGTTTGAAACAAAATAACCACT